>JBDGSH010000079.1:0-10242 GCA_042217665.1 Candidatus Nanohaloarchaea archaeon | reverse complement strand
GGAAAAGTCAGAGACGTGGAGATCCCCAGTTCAAATCTGGGCCGGTCCACTCCTTACTGACTTCAATGGAGTTATCCCAAAGTACTTTTGAACTCCTTCTTCGCCAAGCCTCAATATGACCGTAGAGGCAACTCAGAAGGCGAAAACTACCGAAATGACATTTAACTCATTGGAACAAACGAACCAAAAATTATTCCAAAATCCAGAACTTTCAGAACATAATAAAGAAGTTTTACAGGACTTTTTCCGTAAAGCCAGAAGTGGAGGAGCAGGAAATGCTATACTCCGAGACTATGCCTCCAGGTTCAACAAACTGGCAGAAGAGATAGACTTTCCTTTAGATGAACCCGAGCAAAGAGATCTGGAAAGAATTGTAGGCGACTTCAACACAGATCAAATCCGGAAAAACGACGGAGATAAGTACTCAGATTACAGCAAAGACAAGTTCTGGAGCACACTATCCAAATTCTACAGCTGGTTCATCAAGAAAGAAGGCAAAGGATACAACCCCGATGTAGACGGACCAGAGCTCCTCGAAGACTTAGAAATTAAGGTAGATCTTTCAGTAGAAGTAGATCCTGACCGGAAGCCTACACCAGAAGAAGTCAAGAAGGTGGCAAATCAAGCAGACAATCTTCGAGATAAAGCTATTATTCTATTCTGCTGGGCTACTGGAGCCAGAGTAGGAGAGATATTCGAGACTCAATACAACGAAGATCCTTTGACTTGGAAAGACCTTGAATTTAGAGAAGACAAGATCTGGGTTACTCTAGATGGAAAGACTGGTGAAAGAGAAATACCAGTAAGAACATCGAAGCCCGTAATGGAGGACTACTGGGATAGCTGCGATGCCGACTTAAACGAACCTGTCTTCAGAAAGGCAAACAGTACCAGCTTATGCCCTGAATGTAGCTCCAAACTCAATCTAAAAGGTACAAAGTGTGCCTACGAGGACCGCAAATATAGATGTCCTGAATGCGAGTGGGAAGGACCTATCCAAAAAGTCAAGAAGAAAAAGAAGGCTCTCACTGCCAACGCCGTAAGAAGGATACTGCGGAAACTAGTAGAAAGAGCAGAGCTAAAAGGACAGTTTGACGATAACCCTCACGACTTCTTCAGGAAGTCCAGAGCAATTTACAAAGTAAGAGT
The DNA here is from genome assembly GCA_042217665.1 of Candidatus Nanohaloarchaea archaeon. Taxonomy (GTDB): domain Archaea; phylum Nanohalarchaeota; class Nanosalinia; order Nanosalinales; family Nanosalinaceae; genus JBDGSH01. The sequence continues at coordinate 9,093 of JBDGSH010000079.1, read as the reverse complement.
AGGTTATACTGAGCACCAGCTCCGAGGCTTCTTCGGATGGAGTGAGACCTCTGATGCGCCAAAACACTACATCGCCCTAGTAAAGGAAGACCTAGAGAAGGCCTTAGCAGAAGAATTCGGAGAAAAAGTAGACTACACTAACGGATATGATGAAGAAGCTCTCCGACCCATTGAATGCGTCTCTTGCGGAACCGTTAATTCTGCTACAAATGATCTCTGCAAAGACTGTGGAAATGCTCTCACAAATCAGGGAGAAGAACTCACTAAGGATGAAAGCGTTCAACCTCTAGAAAAGAAAATCGGAAAAATAGCAGAAGAAAAGGACATGAGTGAAGAGGAGCTAATCGAAATGTTCGATAAGCCCTTCATGGAGGTAGTGAAAGAACTTTTCTAATTTACTTTCCATCTACTTCATATAATGCTACAAAAATTAGCAGATGGCGCGATTGAAACGGTAACAATCACTATCACATTTGTTATACTGATCTTGTTTGCAAAAGAAGCGGGTGCAGACTGGTTAATAGACGAAATAATGTCTACTTTCAATATAATTCTCTGGGCTTCTGGAATAGGAACGTTCTTTGCAATACTCTATTTTGTTTCAAATACCTTTGAGTAAGCAGTTCAAGTTCAATCGTCGTTAAAACTAGATTTTAACGTTAAAACTAGAGTTTAGCGTTCTTTATCCATCTCGAAAGATAATGCTAATAACATGGCTTGGAGAAAGCATAGTTCCCCACGTGATACGGAATTGGGTATGTCATGCGGTAAGCCTTTATCTAAACCCAAAATGCACACGCAAGTAATGACTAACAACGTAAACAAGACGATATCAATAGGTTTAGAACAAGAACAATTTTTGCAGGAAAACCCGGAACTCAATCTTTCCAAGCTGGCAAGGGATGCTCTATCCAAAGAAATGGGAGATGCTGAGGGTTGAGTTATGGAGAAAGAAGATGCTATGCAGCTCTTTAGAAAGGAGCTCAAAAAATCTAAAGAAAAAGAAGATGGCCGAGTTGGTCGCTCGGCCGAAGGCGATGAAAATGTACTCCCTAAAGAAGAACACGACTGAAGGTCTTTTTGATAATTCTGGGAGAAAAGGAGAGAAAGAAGATCACAACGTATATCTACTGGTATCTCAATGGGAGGCTCTTGACAGTATAGCTGATGAAGAGGGCATTTCCAGAAATAAAGTTCTACGGGAAATTCTGAATGACTATCTTAACAGAGAAGTAACGGAGAGAGATTCAAATGCCTGAAAAAGAAGTTAAGAAAGTCTCTAGCGGTGAGACAAGCTCTTTGGAAAGAGGCCACATCGTGGATAATGGGGAGAAAGTCAGAAAAAATCCAGATTTGGAGGATCTATGGCGGAGGCAGACCTTAATTATAGGAAAATTAAACGACATGGAAGATAGTCTGAAGAAGATTGAAAGAAATACGAGACAACCAGGAGGAGCTCAGCCAAGAAGCAAGTTTTCGAGAGAGGTCTTAACTACAGAGCGAGCAGGTCAAGAAGTCTTAACCGATCTAGGTAAAGATCTCAAAGATACTGTTGACGAGCAAGGCGAACTAGAGAAAGACGAGTTCAAGAAAATAATGAGGAAACACGACTGGACCGCTAGTACTGACAAAACATATCGAAACTGGATGGAGAAAGTAGCAGCCCATTTTGACGCATTTGAGTTCGAAGTTGGTGAAAGAGGAGGTAGGAATAGACCATCCAGAATAGTTTGGGATGGATATTGAATGTGGATAGTACTATGGTCGCACGACCTTAGTGGTTCGATTGGAGATAACCGGTTGTCAGGTAGTATGTCCACTAAGGCCCAGAAAGAAGCTTTAGAAGGGATATTAGGTCTTTCCAATAAGTTGTTATATGATATTTGGAGGTTCTGTAAAGATAGTAGTTTGTTCAATAAATTCCATCCAATTTTAGCTTCAGTCCATACTCGATACTACTTTCGAAAGACCTTCGAAGAGGTTATGCTACAGATCAGAAATTTTATCGTGAGACCGCACTACTTTCGAACCAGTCTAAACCAGATTAGAAACTCGTACAGATTCAGAATCGATCCAATCAAAACGGTATTTTCAGAATCTATCTACCCTTACAACTCAACATCTAAAGGACCTTCTAATCAAACCCCTAAAATCCGTAGCGTGGCTTCTGAGGCGATTACCCTATGTCAGTAAGTGTAGAAGAGCAGATCGAGGAAATGATTGAGGAAAAACTAGGCCTCTACCAGCCCAAGAACACAGGAAGGAGAACAGCGAATGAAATCCGAGATCGAATACAATACGAACTAGAGAAAAGGCCGAAGACCACACATGAACTTAAGAACGCAATCAATGCCAAGAAGCCCACAATAGAAAACCACTGTACTCACCTAGAATCTCTCAATATAGTTAACAAGATAGAGGTAGAGGGCCAAGAATACTGGAAGCTAAAGTCCCATGACCCTAGTTGATAATCTTCTCGCTTATGGAATTATCCTCTTCATCCTTCTCATTATCGGAACTATCTTTCTAGGACCCGTATTTAGCTCACTAGGATCAGGTCAGCTCCTACTTTTCGTCATCGCCATACTAGTACTGATATTTACCGGAATGGTGTAGGTTCACACCCCATACACACCACCCACCCCACTGCCTGTCTAACGCGCGTTAATAGTGGAGAACCTGAGATCAAAAATTATAAGCTGGGAACTAGGTTATTATTCCCGAATAGGAAGAATTGAAAAGATATTAACACTTAATCTGTAATATATGGCAAACAGGGTTGGACCTGAGGAAAAAGCAAGGAGAAATATTAATTCACAGCTTTCTGATGCTGATTGGACGGAAATAGATAATGTTTTTGGAACAGGATACATTGAGGAATATGAAACAAAATCAGGGCCTGCTGATTATGTTCTAGTAGTTGATGGAGAAATTCTGGGAATAATTGAGGCTAAGAAAAAGTCAGAGGATCCCTATGGTGCACATGCTCAAGCAGATAGATACGCTAAGGACATTGAGACCCATTACGAGTTTGGAAAAAACGGTCGGTACTCAGTTCCATTCATCTTCACAACTAATGGCGAAGAGATATACTTCAGAGATCTCAGGGAGAAGTCGCCAACAGAAAGGCAGTTAAGAAGCTTTCACCGGCCAGAAGGTCTAAGAAAACTTATGCAGAAAGATTACGAGAATTCACTAAACTGGTTTGATGAACACTCAATAGATGAAACCAGAAAAGGTCTCTGGAATAATCAGAAAGGCGCTATAAGAGGAGATGATGAAAACAAAGGAATAGAACCGGCTTTACAGGAAGGTAAAAGAAAGGTTCTTGTCCAGATGGCAACAGGTACCGGAAAAACCTGGATGGCAGCGGCACAAATTCACAGACTTTTGGAGTCCGGACTCGTTAATAGAGCGCTGTTCTTGGTAGATCGTAAGAACCTAGGTAAACAAGCTGCGACTGAATTTGAAAATTTTGATCTCAATGGTCCATACCAGCTCGGCGAAGAATATGAAGTGGAAAGGCTTGAAAGCGGAGAATATACAGATCGTGCAGATATAGTAGTATCCACTCTACAAGGAATGTATTCACTTCTTGAAAACCACGAAGAATACGATATACCTCAGGATGCCTTTGATCTGATAGTCACTGATGAGGTTCACCGATCGATCTATGGCGAATGGAAAATTGTACTGAGCCACTTTGACAGCTATCAGATTGGACTAACAGCCACACCAGCTCAACACACTATTGCATACTTCGATGAATGGGTCTACAAATACCCTTACTGGGACGCAGTCGAGGATGGAAAAGTAGTGCCTTATGAGACATACAGGATAGAGACAGACATCACAATGGAAGGATTAGATTACGATGGAAAGCACTATAATCCTGGACAGCTTGAAAGAGACATAACGGTTCCAGATAGAAACTACAGAATTGCAAAAGAATTTAGAGAAAACTCAGAAGACGATGAAAAAACACTCGTCTTCGCTATTAACGATGCTCACGCAAACGAACTTGAAAAACAATTCAGGAAAGTCTATTCTGACAAGTCTCAGAACTATGTGCAGAAAATAACTTACAAGACCGATAATCCAGAAGGAAAGTTGAGCAACTTCAAAAATCCAAACATGGATGAACCAACAATCGCTGTAACTGTAGAAATGGTAAGCACCGGAACGGATGTGAAACCTATCGAGAACATAGTCTTCGTTAGACCTGTCAAATCACCAATTCTCTATAACCAGATGGTCGGAAGAGGAACAAGAAAATGCGAAGACATTGGAAAAAAGAAATTCACTATCTACGACTGTGTAGGGGTCATAGAGTACTTCAACGACCAAGAACAGCCTCCGTTCGACCAGTACAGGCCTACTGAGGAACAAGAGACCTCTTCAACCAATGAGGAAGATGAAGAAAAGGAAGATGAAACAGAGAAAATAGTCAAGGCTGATGATGTAACAGATCAAATTCAGAGTTCGGGATATGTCTTCCGGACCGAAGAAGGCGAAGAAATGAAGCCCGATGATTACATCTCAGCATTCGAGAAATACATAAGAAACAACAAACACCAGATAGATGCGATCAAAGCCATAGAGAACAAACCATCCGAACTCAAGAGGGAAGATCTAGAGAAACTAAACGAGAAACTCAGAGAACGATCAGAAAACTTCACAGAAGAAAAGTTGAAGAAGGCCTACAGCGAAGAAATGACCGATCTGGTCGGATTGATCAAACATGCACTTGGCGAGCAAGAGTTTCCAACAACCGAAGAAAGAGTGGAAAAAGCCTTTGAAGCATGGGAGCAAAACCAAGAATTTACTGAAGAAGAAAAGAAATGGCTTCAAATGATGAAGGAACACTTTAAAAGAGAGAAGACAATCAAGAAAGAAGATTTCCAGGATATACCTTTCATCAGAAAAGGCGGTTGGGACGCCGCAGCAGAAGCATTTGGCGGCGAAGAGAAATTAAAAGATACACTTCAGAAATTAAATAACGAGGTAATTCTAGCATGAGCGAAAACGGACGAATGGATATCAAGAACAAGATATGGGACATCTGTGGAATACTAAGAGACGACGGAATGCACATAGGAAGCTATGTAGAACAAGTCACAATTCTACTATTCCTAAAAATGCTTGAAGAAAGAGAAGACAAATTCGAAGGAACAGAAAACATACCAGAAGAATACAACTGGGAAAGCCTCAAAGAAAAAAACGGCAAGGAACTCCTCCAACACTACGAGGATACGCTCAGAGAACTCGGTCAAACAGAAGGCCTATTAGGAGAGATTTTCGGCCGCGTAAACAGCCAGTTCAGAACTCCAGTTAACCTCAGAAAGGCAATCAAAGAAATCGACAACATCAACTGGGACAAATACGACGCAGATGTTAAAGGAGCAGCATATGAATCGCTCCTCGAACGATACGCAGAAGAAGCCAAAGGGGCAGGCCAATACTTCACACCAAGACCAGCAATCGAAGCAACAGTAGAAGCAGTTGACCCAGAATACGATGAAACAATCCACGATCCAGCAGCCGGAACTGGAGGATTCCTAATCCACGCATATGAACATATTCTCGACAAGAACAACGATGGAGCGGCGCTCAACAGAGAAGAAAGAGAAGCACTGATGGAAGACAACATCTCAGGAGTAGAACTCGTACCAGAAACACGCAGACTAGGACTCATGAACATGGTCCTCCACGACCTCTATGGCGATATAGAAAGAGCAAACTCTCTGGAAAGCCCACCAAACGAAAAATTTGATGTAATTTTGGCCAATCCCCCATATGGAGGACAGAACCAGCAGGAACCGCCACGAGACGATTTCTTCGTAGAAACTAAGAAACCAGAACTCAACTTCCTACAACACGCATTCACAAGATTGAAGGACGGAGGCCGCTGTGGAATAGTAGTACCAGACGGAGTGCTCTTTCAAACAGGACAGGCACGAGATGTAAGAAAACAATTGCTCAGGAACTGCAACGTCCACACAATTCTGATCCTGCCAATTGGAGCATTCCATCCATACACTAATGTAACAACTAACATCGTATTCTTCGAAAAAGGGGAAAAGACAGAAGAAGTAGATTTCTACGATCTTAGAACAGATGTAGAAAAAATAAAGAAAAGTAATCCGCTCACAGAAGAACACTTCCAAGACTTCCTTGATAACTTTGACTCCAGAGAAGTAAGTGACAAATACTTCTCAGTCTCAATCGAAGAAATCAAAGAAAACGACTGGAGCCTCAACTACAAAAAATACAAAGAATTCGACAACGGAGACGAAGAACTACCAGCACCAGAAGAACTCCTCACAGAACTCCTCAGCCTCCAAGAAACAATCACCCAAAACACACAACAAATTTTGGATGAGATAGAGGCAGAAAACTAATGATCTCCAAGGAAGAAATCCCAGAACACTGGGATTGGTCTGATATGAAAAGTGAAGTCTATATAGAGATGGGAAATTCTCCCCCAGGAGATAGTTATAACGAAGAGGGAAACGGAGAACCTTTTCTACAAGGAGCGAGTAGATTCGGCGAGAAGTATCCAAGTGAGGGAAAATATACGACTGAGCCTACGAAATTCTGTGAGGAAGAGGACATTCTGATTACTATTAGAGCAGGAGTCGGAGAACTTAATGTTGCAGACAAAGAATACTGTATTGGACGTGGAATAGCTGCACTGAGGGGAGAAGAGCGAGTTAATAATGACTATTTATTCTATTATTTAAAAACTCTCAAACCTTACTGGGAAGAAGTAAGCTCAGGAAGCACATACAGTTCAATCACGAAGAAAAATATAAAGAATGCTCCAATCCCTGTTCCGCCGTTGGAGGAGCAGGAAATGATTGTGGAGAAGCTGGATGAAATTTTCGATAGTATTGAGGAGATCCAAGACGCACAAGAGCAGGCCAGAGAAATTAGAGATATTCTTCTTGAGTCCGCTATCCATCATAAGTATGGGAATCTGGAGGGTAAAGAGAAGGACTTAGATGATGTAGTTAAGATTTTGATGGGTAGCTCGCCACCAGGAGAGAGCTATAACGAAGAAGGAGAAGGAAAGCCATTCATACAAGGCGCCAGCAAATTTAGTGACAAGTACCCGACTGAAGGAAAGTTTACAACAGACCCCGAGAGATTGTGCCAGAAAGATGATGTATTGATCACAATTAGAGCAGGAGTTGGGGATCTCAACATTGCGGACAAGGAATACTGTATTGGCCGTGGTATCGCGGGTTTAAGGCCTCAAGAGATAAGCAGAGATTATCTCTATTTCTATCTTAAGGGCATGAAAAACTACTGGGAGCAGGTAAGCTCAGGGAGCACTTATCAGTCTATTACCAAGAAGAATCTGAAAAATGCTCCAATAACTGTAGTTTCTGAGGAAAAACAGAAGGAAGTAGTAAACTTTTTGAGACAGATAGAAGATAATCTTGTTAACCTGACAAAGGAGTTTGATCAGTCTGAAGAGAAAACCGAGGATCTTCCCAAGTCTGTCTTGGCTGAGGCCTTTAAGGGCAAGCTTGTGGATTTTGAACCTGAAGAGGCTTTAGAGGAGTTTTCTGAGGAAAGCAGTTCAGAAAACGAGGATCCGGAGAAGGAGGTTGATGGTAGTGGGCAACAAGGTTTAGATAAATTCTAAAAATTGTATCCTGCGTTCTCAAGTTTTTCTTTAGCTTCATCATCTAATTCTTCTTCATATCGCTGGAATTCATCTTTGAAATTTAGTTTGATATTTTCGTCTCTAATTAAATCATTATTTCTGGCCAAATAGTTGATTACTTTACCTATTTGAGAATAGCTTACCTCTTCAGCACGGAATAAGAGCACTTGTAGAATTTCTTCTATAAGTTGATACTCTTCTTCTTTGTCTGCTTTCTTAACATATTTGCAGAAGTAGGCTAAGTATTCTTGCTGTGATAGTGCTACGTCAAGGTAGGGATTAGTTTTTAGGTTGCCAGAGATTTCTGACTTAAGATCTTCACTTGGAAGCTTGTCCTCCTTTAGGCTATATAGGCTCAGCCCTAGATATTTTACCTGAATCTCTTCATCCGAAGAGTCCGTAAGAACCCTATTAACAAAATAGAACAAGTTATCGTCTGGATCGTCGTTGCTAATGTTTTCTCTAATATGCCCATCTATTTTCTTGACTCTTTCACTATCAAGACTCAAACCTTCAATATTGCCATCTGGCCTATTTCTTAGTTCTTCCAGTAGGCTCTGATAGGTTGTTACTATTTTTCTATCTTCTAAATCTTTCTTAAGCGTTTGAATACGGTTCGAATAATCTTCAGCCTCTTCAAACGTGAATTTTCTGGTATTATAGTGAGCGGCGCTGTTTCTCTTATCTAGAAGATCTTCAGCACGATCTTTTAGCTCTCCTGTTATTATATCCATTTCATAAGAGGTTTGCAGGGTTTCGAAATCACTAAGTTCTTCTATATCTTCCATGCTATGTATATTTTCGCCAGATATGCGATCATTTGTTCTGCGGCAGAATTCCTCTATACCTGCTACCTGAACTTTATTATAAAGTTCTGCCATAAAGACACCCCACATCAGAGTTATCGTGGATCTTGCTTCTTGGTTTTGAGAAACTGAGACTGCTTCTTCATTATAAGACTCATTTTCTGAATCTATCAACTCTAACTTAAAATTCGCATTTTCTTCCTGTGTGCTCAACATGTTTCCAAATAACTTCCTGATTCCCACGCAATTAAGTTTGAATATCGAAATTTTAATTGCCTTCGACAGTTAATTCTACGCTAGGTGTTGTCTTTTATTCTTATCTTCAAATCTGACTCTCTTTTCATCGTTCTAATCTCAACCTTGTCTTTGTCCTGAAGATTTCTGTCTTCGACCCATCTTTTTGGTAGAGTTATTCTAGCCTGACCATTCTGAATCTGAACTTTTCGCGTCCACGTTACCATAGATAATACTGATAAAAGTGCTAATTTAGTTATTGTTTATGGGATAAAGCCCCTAGAAGAAGGCGTTCAAGAGGACTCCACTTAAGTCAGTCACCTTTGGAGGGCCGGTCCACTCCTCACCTGTTTCTACATGGCTTCTCTTTCAGGCGTA
>JBDGSH010000078.1:0-13199 GCA_042217665.1 Candidatus Nanohaloarchaea archaeon | reverse complement strand
TGACAATCACACCTGAAAACCTGCCGCGTCACGAACTGATCGGATTGAAAGCTGAAGTAGTTGAGTGCAGCGACGACAACAAGGAAGGAATTTCCGGCGAGGTAATGGATGAGACCCGTGACACTTTAACGATCGGCGGTAAAACGGTTGAGAAAGAGAACTGCGTGTTTCTTTTCGAGCTGCCTTCGGGAAAAAAGGTTGAGATGGACGGGAAGCTGATTGCGAAGCGGCCTGAGGACAGGATTGATATGAAGCTGCCCGGCAAATGGGAGTACGTTGACTAGGCGCGTCCCCTTTTAAAGTTTGTTTTGTAGTTTGGTAACATAAGTTCGCGCTTGAAGTCGTTGTCTCTGCCGACGCCTTTTGTCTGGGTGTCGGCCAGGGAGGCGATACTCGAGGGCGGTCCGTTTAACTGTGAAAAACCTGTTTTCACGTGGGATCGTTCTCTGTCTGACTTCAAGTGTGGTTTAAAAAGTTTGGAGACGTTTACCGTTTCAGTGGTTAAAGAATGGGAATCGGAATCGAAGTTGAAGAACCGGAGCAAGAATGTGAAGACGACAACTGTCCTTTCCACGGGACGGTCTCGGTTAGAGGCAGCAGCTTCACAGGAGAAGTAGAGTCCACAAAGATGCAGAAATCCGCAACGGTCAGATGGGAGCACAGCCAGAAAGTCCCAAAATACGAGAGATACGAAAGAAGAAACACTAAAGTAACGGTTCACGTACCTGAATGCCTGAACGTAGAGGAAGGCGACCAGGTCAAGGTCGTGGAGACAAAACCGATCTCAAAAACCAAAAGCGCAGCGATAGTGGAGAAGGAGTAAACCTATGAAACCGATCGCCTCAAAAATTTCTAGAACACTGGACATCGGCGCCGAACTGACATGTGCGGACAACTCAGGCGCCAAAAAACTTGAGATAATCGGAGTAGAATCCAAACAGGGAAGACGCAGCCGCAGAAACTCTGCAGGCATCGGAGACGTAGTAAAAGTCAAAATCCTTAAAGGAGACCAGGAAGTCAAGAACCAGGTGTTCGAAGCAGTGATCGTCCGACAGAGAAAAGAAATAGAACGGGCGAACGGCCTCAGAGTCAAGTTCGAAGATAATGCTGCGGTTCTGGTAGAAGAAAACGGGTTACCGAAAGGAAGCGTTACAAGAGGACCGATCGCCAAAGAAGTAGTCGAACGGTACAGCCCGATCGGAAAAATCGCGTCAACAGTAGTATAGGTGAAAAAGAATGACTCAGAAAACAGAAAACTGGAGCTCAAGCTGGAACTCAAGCACGGACCCATCCAAACAGAGAAAATACAGAGAAAACGCTCCACTACACGTAAAAGACAAACTAGTCTCCGTCAACCTAGACAAAGAGCTTAGAAACGAACTAGGAACACGCAACCTTAACCTGCGGACAGGAGACCGCGTCAAAATAATGAGAGGCGACGAAAAAGGCTCAAAAGGAATCGTAAACCGGATCGACAGAGAAGAACTCAAAGTCTATATTAACGGGGTCGAAGTCGAAAGACAGGACGGCTCCACAAACCAGAAACCTTTCCCACCGTCCAACCTGCAGATCATAGGCCTCAACACGGAAGATATGTCACGAATAGAGAAATACGAAGTAGAAGACGTCCAAGACATCAAAGTCGAGGAAGAAGAAGTCGAAGAAGCCCTGGAAGAAGACGAAGAAAACGAAATGATGCAACAGATGCAGGGCGGAGAATCAGGAGCCCACGAACAATACGAAGAAGACGAAGAAGAAACCGAGGAAGAGGAAGCTGAAGAAACAAAAGAATCGGAAGCAGAGACAGAAGAAGACTCAGATACCGAATCAGCCGGAGAGACGGATTACGAAGAGATCGTCTCCGGCACAATCGACGAAGCCAAACAGAAAGTAGAAGAACTGGACGAACCGGAGTTCGACAAGCTTATCGAAGCCGAAGAAGCCAACAAAGACAGAAAAACCCTGAAAGAACACTTTGAAAGCCAGAAAGAGGAATAAATAATGACTCACAACAAAAGAATCCCTGCACCAAAGCACTACCCGATCACAAGAAAGCAGAACACCTACGTATCAACAATCAAAGGATCAAGAAGCAGAGAAGACGCAATACCGACAGTACTGCTTCTAAGAGACGTTCTAGAATACGCAGAGACAGAGAAAGAAGCCAAGAAAATCGTTAAAGACGGAAAAATCCTGAGAAACGGAGAACCGGTAAAAGATATTAAAGAAGGAATCGGAATCCTCGACATCGTAGAAATCCCTGAAACAGAGGAAACATTCCGAGCAGTCAGAAAAGGAAAATACCTGGAATTCCTGCCTGTAAACGACGACAAAGTAGCAGCCAAGGTTCTAGACAAAGAGCTTGAAGACGGAGAATTCGTCTACAGGCTTCACAACGGAGAAAACTACAGAACCAAGGACGAATTCGACACAGACAGCACATTAATCTTCAAAGACGGCGTAGAAGAATTAAAACTGGAGGAAGGAGCGGGAGTCCTGGTAACAGGAGGAAAACACGCTGGAGAAACAGCCGAACTTGAAGAAATCAACAGTAGAGGAATGAAAGGCAAAACAGGCAGAGTTAAAAACGATACAGAGTTCGAAACACCTCTGGAAAACCTTGTGGCTGTCAACGGCCTGGAGGTAAGCTAAAATGAACGAGATGAAACAGATACAGATCAGCAAGGTAACAGTCAACGTCGGAGCAGGAGACGTCAACGAAGTAGAGAAAGCTGTAAAGCTGCTGGAAAAAGTTACAGGCAGCGAAGCAGTCAAGACAGAGTCAACAAGCGACTCAAAAGGCTTCGGCAAACGCGCCGGCCTAAACATTGGAGCGATGACAACACTGAGAGGCGAAGACGCCAGAAAATTCCTGGAAAAAGTACTGCCGGCAGCAGGAACAATCGACTCAGACAGCTTCGACGGCAACGGCAACTTCTCCTTCGGAATCGGAGAGTACATCGACATTCCAGGAGTCGACTACGACGCAGACATCGGCATGATGGGATTCGAAGTCGCAGTAAAACTGGAAAGACCAGGCTACAGAGTCAAAAAACGCGACTACCGGCCCTCAGAAGTCGGTAAAAGCCACAAAGTCACGGATGAAGACGCTCAAAACTTTATAACCGAAAACTTTGACGTGGAGGTCAACTAAGATGAGCTACGAGGAAGTACTGGACCAGATAAAACATAAGAAAGGAAAGAGAGATAAGTTCGAGAAACACAATGCTCCAAAGGAACGAGACTACGGAAAATCCAAAAAAGAATGCAGAAGATGCGGAAGAACAGGCAGAGGAGTCATCTCAAAATACGGGCTCAACTACTGCCGCCAATGCTTCCGCGAAGTAGCAGAAAAAATCGGGTTCAAACAACTCAAGTGATCCCAAAATGCAACACGACACACTCAGCGACGCACTAAGCGCAATAAACAACGCAGCACGCACAGGAAAACGCTACGCAACCATCACACCGACCAGCAACCTGATACAAAACACACTGCTAAAGCTACAGGACGAAGGATACATAGGAGTCTTCGAACTCATCGAAGACGGACAAGGCGGAAAATTCAAAGTAGAAGTCAAGCCAGCAGTCAACAAATGCAAGCCAATAACACCAAACTTCTACACAGGAAGCGACGAATACACAAAATGGGCTAAACGATACCTTCCCGCAAAAGGATTCGGAAAACTAATAGTAACAACTCCAGAAGGAGTTCTAACCCACGAAGAAGCCGTAGAAAAAAACGTCGGCGGAAAACTACTGGGATACGTCTACTGAGGTCAACAAAAATGAAAGAAGAAATCCAGCTACCCGAAGAAATCAATGCAGAATACCAAGACGGAGCCCTAACGCTGTCAAACAGCGGCAACGAAGTCTCACACAAGCTCGACCACGCACTCATCGACGTAAACGTAGAAAACAGTTCAGTAAGCTTCGAAAGCGCCACAGAAGGAAAAGAAGCCAAAAGCCTTCTAGGCACCTACAGAAGCCACGTCGAAAACATGATCACAGGACTCAAAAAAGGATACATCTACAAACTCGAAGGCGTCTACGCACACTTCCCAATGGACCTGAACCAGGAAAAAGACAAGATACTGATCGAAAACTTCATGGGAGAAAGAGAACCACGCGAAATAGAGATCGAAGACGGAGTAGACGTACAGATCAACGGAGAAGACGTAGAAATCCGCGGAGCCGACAAAGAAGCAGTAGGCATCACAGCAGGAAGACTCGAACAGGCATGCAAAAAAGGCGACCGCGACCCAAGAACCTTCCAAGACGGCGTATACATAACAAGCAGAGGTGTCCAAGAATGACAGACTTCGAAAGACAGGACAACCACAAGAAACGACAGACACCGGACTCATGGAAGAAACCGGTCGGAAACCACTCACGCGTCCGACTCAAGAAAAAAGGCGCAGCACCGATGCCGAACCCCGGATACAGAACAGAAAAAACAGTCAGAGGAAAACACCCATCCGGCTACGAAGACGTACTAATCCACAACACGGACGACCTCGAAGACCTCAACCCGGAGACAGAAGCCGCAAGAATCGCATCCAACGTCGGCGAAAAAAAGAGAGAAAAAATAATCCAAAAAGCAGACGAAGAAGAAATCCACGTACTTAACAGAGGTGAACAGTCAGAATGATAGATTCTGACTTCGCAGAAACACGGAGGTGTTTCGAGTGAGTAATTTAAAAAGCCAGAAAAGAATGGCCTCAGAGATCATGGACGTAGGACAGAACCGTGTCTGGATCAACCCGGAGAAACAAGAAAAGGTAGAGGAAGCGATCACACGCAAAGACATCAGAAACCTGATCGAAGGCGGAGCAATCCAGAAAAAACCGGAGAAAGGCACATCCAAAGGAAGAAGCAGAGAAGCCAAGAAACAGAAGAAAAAAGGTCAGAGAAAAGGCCACGGAAACAGGAAAGGAAAGAAGACAGCAAGAAAATCCGAGAAACAAGAATGGATGGAACAGATCCGCGGAATCCGTTCAAGACTGAAGGAAATGAAGGAAGAAGACGAAATCACAAACGACACGTACTGGAAACTGTACGACATGGCTAAAGGAGGCTTCTTCCGTGACAAAAAACACTTAGAAAACCACGTGGAGAACAAGCTCGAGTAACAGGTGAAAAAAATAATGGCAGACGACTCAAACTACAAAGTACAGTTCAGAAGAAGGAGAGAAGGAAAAACAGACTACCAACAGCGACACAAACTGCTTAAATCAGGTAAGCCTCGAGCAGTAGTAAGAACCAGCAACCAGCATACACGTACACACCTCTCAAAATTCAACAGGGAAGGAGACATCAACACCGCTCAGACAGTCAGCAAAGAACTAGAAGACTACGGATGGGAGCACGCAACAGGAAACCTGCCCGCAGCATACCTTACAGGCTACCTAACCGGTAAAAAAGCCGAAGAAGACGAAGCAATACTTGACATTGGCCTCAAAGAAAAAAAGGACGGCGGAAGAATCTTCGCAGCGCTTAAAGGCATGAAAGACGCAGGACTGGAGATACCGGCAGGAGAACAGGTCTTCCCCGAAGAATCAAGGATCAGAGGCGAACACATCCAAGAAATGAAAGAAGAAAACGTACCCGAAAACTTTGAAACCGTAAAACAAAACATCGACGACGACTTTTAACGTGATAAAACGATGAGCGAACAAGAAACAGAAGAAATCTGGAAACCGAAAACCAAGCTCGGCAGAAAAGTAGCCAACGGCGAAATAACAGATATTACAGAAGCGCTTCACAGCGACCACAAGATCATGGAAGAAGAAATAGTCGACCAACTCACCAACCTCGAAGAAGAAGTAATCCTCATAGGAGGAACACCAGGCAAAGGAGGCGGCATAAGACGAACAGTCTCCAAAAGAACCTGCAGAATGCACAAATCAGGCGGACGCTACAGCAGCAAATCAATGACCGTACTAGGAAACAAAAACAACGTAGTCGGTGTCGGAGAAGGCACAGCAAACGACACAAGAGCAGCAATCGAAGCCGCAAACAGAGACGCCAAACTAAACCTGATAGAAATCAAAAAAGGCTGCGGAAGCTGGGAATGCGCCTGCGGAACCAAACACACAGTACCCTTCGAAGTAGAAGGCAGCTCAGGCAGCGTAACAGTTACAATCAAACCCGCACCAAAAGGAATCGGGATCGCAGCAAGCGACGAACTCAAAAAACTGTTCGAACTAGCAGGATACGACGACCTATGGGTACAGGCCCGTGGACAGACCAAGACACGGGAAAACCTGGTAAAAGCAGCGTTCAACGCACTCAAAAAAATCAACGAATACAAAAAAGAGGACAAATAGGGAAAAACAATGATAGCAGCAGTACAGGTACGCGGAAACATCGACACAAGCAGAAAAGTAGAAAACACGCTCGAAAACCTTAACCTGGGAAAAAGAAACCGGTGCGTAATCCTCAAAGACAACGAATCAATCAGAGGAATACTTCAAACCGCCAAAGACTACATCACATACGGAGAAATCAGCGAAGAAACAGTAGAAAAACTTGAAGACAGAAAAGAAGAGGAAATCAAAGAAGGCGACACAGTAGATCTCTCCCCACCGAGCGGAGGCTACAGAAATACCAAGAAACAGGTAGGACAGAACGGAAGCCTCGGCAAAAGAGACAACATCGACAGTTTAATCACAAAAATGGTTTAAAAAAGAGGTGAACAGATAATGACCAAGAGACGATCCAAAAAGAAGAAAAGCGGAAGCCACGGACACGGAAGCTCCAAGAAAAACAGGAACGCCGGAAACAGAGGAGGCAGAGGCAACGCCGGACGAGGAAAGAAAGCTAAACACGATAAAATGACTGAGGACGGCATCCACCAGCTAGGAGAAAAAGGCTTCAACACGGAAAACGAACAGACAGGAATCAATTTGAAGGATATCGACCAAGCCATCGAGACATTCGTCGAAGAAGACAAGGCGGAAAAAACAGACTCAGGCTACACGTTCTACGCCGACAAAGCAGGATACGACAAAATACTTGGAAAAGGCCAGTTACGCAAAAACATCGACGTACACGCTTCAAAGTTCTCAGAAACAGCCAGACAAAAGATAGAAGACTCAGAAAACAAAGCAATCGAAACATAGAAGAGGAAAAATAAATGTCCATACTCGTCCAGGCCGCAAGCTTCCTACCCAGCATCAGAGAACCGGAGAAGGAGCAAAGCCTCAAAGAGATGCTGACCTGGACAGGCATCGTACTCATAATCTACTTCGTTCTAGGAAGCATAGACCTTTACGGAGCCAACGCCCAAGCAGTAGAAAGCGCGCTCCAGAACCTTCAAACATTCCAGACACTTCTCGGAGCACAGATAGGCTCCATAATAACCCTCGGAATCGGACCCATAGTCACAGCATCCATCGTACTACAGATGATGGTAGGATCCGAACTTCTTCCATGGGACACCAACACACAGCAAGGAAAAAAGAAATTCCAGGCCGCACAAAAAGTAATGGCTTATGCGTTATCCATAGTAGAAGCATTTGGTTACGTATTATCCGGCACTTTCGGAAATCCAATGGCAGCTGCATCCATAGCCGGATTAAATCTGCCTGTATGGCTTGTATTAACACCTCAAATCGCGGTCGGAGGAATCATAATCATACTGCTCGACGACCTGGTACAAAAATGGGGATTCGGATCAGGAACAGGTATATTCATCTCCGCAGGAGTCTCCAAAGCCATATACATATCCACAATCTCCCCGCTCACCACAGAAGGACGCCTTTTCTGGCAGGTAGGCGGAAACCCTGTAGGAGCACTTCTCAAATTCGCAACAAGCCTCGAATTCACCTCCCTAATAACGGTGTTCTCCACAATCGCAGTCTTCGCCGCCGTAGTCTACCTGCAATCAATGAAAGTCGAAATACCGCTTACATTCGGAAATGTAAGAGGCTTCGGACAGAAATGGCCTCTCAAATTCCTATACACATCAAACATGCCCGTCATCCTGATCGCCGCACTGGTCTCCAACATACAGATAATGGGAACCGCACTAGCCGGCCAAAACGGATGCAGCATCCTAGGATGCGTATCAAACGGAACAGCATCCACAGGTTTCATAGCATGGCTACAAGCTCCGACACAGGCCATCCCAACAATCCTAGCCGGCGGAGGAATCCCAATACTATCAATCCAAACCGGAGGACTATTCCACATACTGTTCTACCTTTCAATCTACTCCTTCGGATCAATAATGTTCTCATTCTTCTGGGTTAAAACCTCAGGCCAGGACGCGGACAGCGTAGCCGACCAGATCCAGAACACAGGCATGAAAGTACCAGGCTTCAGAAAAGACAAACGCGTAATCAAAAAAGTACTCAACAGATACATCCCAGGCCTAACAGTGATCTCAGGATTCACCGTAGGACTTCTAGCCGGACTAGCCAACATGACACAGGCCGCAGGCGGCGGAACAGGAATCCTGCTGACAGTTATGATTCTGTACCAGATGTACGAACAGCTTGCTCAAAAACATATGGAGGAACTCCACCCAGCAATGAAAGACTTCCTCACAGGATAAAAAACCGGTTATAAAAAATGCAACTCCCAAATACAATCCAATGATCCCGGTAATCGGAGAAATACTTCCCCTACTCTACCAGTTCTACGGAACAGTTTTCCAGCCTCTTCTAGCCATAGGGCCGTACATCTCACTGGGATTCTTCTCCACAATGCTAGCGCTGGCTTTCTCACTTATCTACTTCCTGCTTGTAGACCGGGAGAAAATGGATGAGATCAAAGACAAACTCAGCGAACACCAGGAAAAGATGAATGAAGCCAAGAAAAACGACGAAGACGACAAGTCCTCCGAACACATGAAGAAAACAATGGAGCTCAACCAGAAAATGATGAAGCTCAACCTTAAACCCATGATAGGCACCATGGTCTTCGTAGCACTGATCTTCCCATGGCTCAGCCACGTATACGCCCCCAGCATCAAGATGAACCATACAGGAAACAACACGTTCACAGGAAACCTGGAGTACGCCGGACAAAACAAGCAGATAACAGTTAAAAACACCTCAACACCTCAAATACTGGTAGGAAGCCAGAACGCAACGATTGGCGGCGACATCAAAGCATTCAACA
Source organism: Candidatus Nanohaloarchaea archaeon (assembly GCA_042217665.1). Taxonomy (GTDB): domain Archaea; phylum Nanohalarchaeota; class Nanosalinia; order Nanosalinales; family Nanosalinaceae; genus JBDGSH01. The sequence goes on along the minus strand of JBDGSH010000078.1, from coordinate 4,070 downwards.
TAGAATGGGACGTCAAACAGTTCGGAGAAAAAAACAAGGGATTCTTCTCCGAAGGCGGCTACACCCACCTCAAGCTTAACGCCAAGTTCATCAAACTACCGTTCTCCATACCGTTAGCGGGGACAGCGTTGAACTGGCTAGGTTTCTACATGATAATCATCATGCCGCTGACCTACATCTTCAGAAAACTCCTCGGCGTACAGTAAAAACATAAAAACCGCTGCCTCACCACTCCACATGCTCTCCGACGCCTTAAACTACCCGTACAACTCCGAAGACCAGGTCAGAACATATGGAATCGCCACACTGCTCTACATCACCTCAATCCTGATACTGCCTCTATTCCCGCTTCTAGGCTACTTCATCAAGGTCACACGCAAAAGCCTGGAAGGAAACCAGCAGATGCCAAAGTTCGAAAACTTCCCAAAACTCTTCACAGACGGACTCAAAGCAACAGTAATAACAGTAATCTACTTCACCGGTTCAATCCTGGCCATGTCGCTGACAACAAGCATAGGAAGCCAGACAGCTGCTTTACCGTTCTTCCTGCTCGGCCTAACACTTTTCCTAACTGTAATCTACGCCTTGCCATCCGCATTCGCAGAACTGGCCAGAGAAGACAGTTTAACCGCGGCTTTCAACCTGAAAAAAGTATTCAGACAGGCATTCACCAGACAGTACCTTCTAGGCATGACCTCGATAATGGCCGCCGGCCTCCTGATCGGGATAGCGCAGCTAGCGATCACAATCCTGCTGATCGTCACTGTAATCGGCATACCTCTTTTACTGATCTTCATACCCGCAGCAAACTTCTACCAGTACACGGTCTACCACCGGATCATCGCCTCCGCAACAAAATAAGGCGACAGCTCTAAAAAACTGTGCTGCCTCAACACCTCCATGAACCAGCAAAAATGGTACACACGGGAAGAAGCAGAGACAACAGAAGAATACGGCTCAATACCCGAAAAACGAGACCTGGACAAACAGCTGAAACACGGAATCCTGCTGATCGACAAACCCTTCGGACCGGAGTCCCGACAGGTCACAACCTGGATCAAAAAAGAACTCAACCTCAAAAAAGCAGGACACTTCGGAACACTCGACCCCAACGCCACAGGAGTCCTACCAATCGGCCTCAACAAAGCCACACGCCTCAACAACACACTGGCCAAAACACAGAAAGAATACGTATTCGAAGCCACGCTAGAACAAGAAAAACCAGAAAACGAAGTCAGAGAAGCATTAAACAGCTTCAAAGGCGTCAACAAACAAACACCTCCAGAAAAATCCGCTGTCAAACAAGAAGAACGCGAACGCCACGTCCACCAAACAGAACTACTGGAAAAAAACCAGAACCACGTCCTCGGAAGAGTAAAATGCGAATCAGGGTTCTACATCCGCGTACTGATCAAACAACTAGGAGAAAAACTGGATACAGAAGCAGAAATGGAAGAACTCCGCAGAACCCAACAAGCAACAGTAAAAGAAAACGAAACCGCCACACTACAAGACGTAGTCGACGCATACCACTTCTACAAACAAGAAGGAGACGAAAAAAAACTCAGAAAAGTCCTCCACCCCAAAGAAAAAGCCGTAGAACACATACCCAAAATAGCGGTCAAAGACTCCGCAGTAAATGCCGTAGCCAACGGCGCAGACCTAGGAACAGGAGGAATCTCCAAATTCCAGGCAAAAATCAAAAAACAGGAAACAGTAGCAATCACAACACTCAAAGGAGAACTTATAGCATTAGCAGAAGCAGAAATGAACTCCGAACAACTCTACGACCAAGAAGGAACCGCCGCCACACTCAAAAGCGTCCACATGAACCCCGAAACCTACCCACGCCGGTGGAAACAAAGCTGACCTCATAAAAAACACAATGACACAGGAAACCAAGAAATACTACACCAGGATAGCGGAAGAATACGCAGAAAACCAGAGCTTTGAAGCCCTGCCAAAACAAGCAGAGAAAAACCTGAAAACCTATCTTCAAAACTTTCTAAGACAGTTAAACGGCGACAAAGTTCTGGACGCAGGCTGCGGAACGGGAAGAGACGCAGAGTACATGGCGGGAAGAAGCCTTGAAGCGATCGGCGTAGACTCCGCCCCCGGCATGATAGAGAAAGCCAGAGAACGAGAACACAGAGCCCGGTACGCAGTAATGGATATACGAGACCTCAGCTTTCCAGACAACAGTTTCAACGGAGTCTGGTGCAACACCGTCCTCCAGTTCATACCGCCTCAACACCTTGAGAAAACAGTCAACGAACTCCAACGCGTCCTCAAACCTGGAGGAACACTCTTCAACACTTTCAAAGTCGGCGGAGAACACAGAAACCCGGAGCCTCAACGATACACAGTAAAAGAGGAAAAAGGACTCAAACTATTGAAACAAGCCGGATTAAAACCACAGGAAACCAACCATTACGCCGCCAACGGGATGAAAACCGCCGCAATACTAAGCACCAACGAGGAAGACCGATGATACCAACACTGCTTAAAGCCCTAGAACTCAAAGACGAGAAACGGACCGGCCAGCAGCTCTACAGTATTGAGGATCCGGATTCTATAGCCGGTCATTCGTGGACGGTTTCAATTTTGACTTTAGTATACGGTAGAGAGGAAGAGGTAAACATGGAGAAGGCCTTGAAACTGGCTTTGGTGCATGATCTGGCTGAAGCTGAGATCGGAGATTTCGCTACGAGAACCGATTCTGAGAACCAAAAAGTATCTGAGGAAGAAAAGGAGATGATGGAGCACGACGCTATCACTGAAATGTCAGAGGGTCTGAATACTCATGAGATCCGGATGCTGTGGAAAGAGTATGAGAAAGGTGAATCCCCAGAGGCGGAGATAGTCAACGATATGGATCACATAGAGAAATGCTTAACCGCTCTCAAAAACGAGAAAGAAGACAACTACAGTCCAGAAGACAACAAGGAGCTGCCTTACGACAACCTTGATGAATTCTTTTTAACCGCAGAAGACGAATTCAAAACTAAGATCGGCAAACAGATTTTCAAAGAGCTGAAGTCTCGCTACGAGGAAGAAAAGTCATGACCGAGTTAAACTTTCTGGAGCTTTTCCGCGATATCAACGAGATCAAACACAAGGAACGTGAAGGATGGAAGAAGCATGGAGTCGAAACTCCGAGAGATACAATAGCTTCCCACTCTTACGGAGCCGCCATCATCGGATGGATAGTCGCGGAGAAACACAACCTGGACTCGGATAAAATGGTGAAGATGCTTTTGATCCACGACCTGATAATGGCTCATATACCTGATGTCAAGCCTGAGGACGAAGGCTACGAGTCAAAAAAGAGTATGGAGATGCAGAAAGCCGATGAACTGATACAGAAAATGCCGGAAGAAATAAGAGAAGAGTTTAAAGAACTCTTCGAAGAACATCAGGCAGAGAAAACAGAGTTCTCACAGGTTGCAAACGAATCCGACAAGATCGACACACTACTCCAATCACTTCTCTACTCCGAACAACTCGAACAAAACATGAGCCAGGAATTCATCAATTTTTACGAAGAAGAGTTCCAGACAGATACAGGCAAAAAAATATACCAGGAAATAGAAAAAATTTCCTCAAACCTAGAGGAATAGCTTATAAGATACTTACCCGAGAAAACTTTCCTGGAAGGCATGCTATGCATGCCTTGAGCTGATCAAACTCGGTAGAGTTTGTGCCGGAGTGACTGAGTGGCTAACGCGGGCGGAAAACCTTCAACGGTTTTCCAAGACGAGCACTCTACTCGTCAACTACTCGCAGAGGTCCGTTGGCTAAAGGTGCCGGTCTTGAGAACCTCAAGTCCTCCTTGAGAGGACGAGGACCGAGAAGCAAGATTATAGCTTCGACACGCACCTTCTCTATCTGGAGAAGAGTGCTCAGCAGCTTTCTGAAAGGAAAGCTGATACAAGTCAACCGGTGGGCCATCTGCGCCCTCCTGGGTTCAAATCCCAGCTCCGGCGACTTCGTCTCCTACGCTGGCATTTGATAGTAGAAGCTCCAGTTCTGCGAGCTTCGGGTTCAAATCCCAGCTCCGGCGTTAATAA
>JBDGSH010000077.1:0-3446 GCA_042217665.1 Candidatus Nanohaloarchaea archaeon | reverse complement strand
CTGCACCGCCTACGACGAAGAAGCGCTCAGCAACCGCCGAATCAGCGACTACCTCCAACACCTCGAACTCCTCAACCTGGTCGAGGTCGACTATTATTACGGCGGTGAGAAAGGAAAGACCCGAGAAATATCCCTTTCCGAAATCCATCTCTAATTATCCCCAAACAATCCATTAAACGCCGAGAATCCTCTGGAGATTACTGCGGACAGCAGGTATAGGTAAATCAGTTCCAATATTCCAGAAAGGAGTGCGCCGATAAGCATTGTCTTCGTAAATTCATCTACGGAAGGTTGGCGGAAAACTTGAAACTCATCGATCATAAGCGGTGCCTCCAGAACCAGATCTATGGAGCGTAAAATCGGAGTTTGACGTTGGTTCAAAAAAGACACTACAAGAAGGAAAATGTAGATTACAAGGATTTGCTTTGTGGGGTATATCGTCCGGGAGAAACTGCCTTCATCATGAATCCGACCAGATCTCCCGACAAGATAATAAATAGTCACTATCAGAACCAGAATGAAGCCCGCCAAGACCAAATCCATAACTGGTAGTAAGGCCACATCAGATATTCATGATCTGATGTTTTTAAGATAATCTAACTATGACTTCATTAACGAGCTTGATAACCTCGTCTTTGGATAATTTTTCCGGGTTAGATGTAGAATATTCGTCTTTTAGCCATTTTTCTATTGAAGGTTTAATATCGTTCTCTAATTTTTCCACCGCGCCAGTGTCATCGCCCTTCTCCAACATATTTGCGAGCGCATCTACCTTGTTGAGGAGGGCGGTTCGTTTCTGTTCCGCCGTATTTTCATTCTTGAACCCAGAAGATGGAATCGAATTGATCGCATCAGTAAGTAGCTTGATGTTCAAGTTCAAAGACTGAATAACATCTTCACCTTCTTTTATTTCTACAGAGCGGGTATCTTCAGGATACGGAACGGGGAAGGAAAAAGGAGCGAACTCCGAAGATACCGGACTTTCGGGCTCCTCCCTCTTGGCCCCTGCTGCGTGTATTTTGAAGGATGCCGAGAATTCGCGTTCCATGACCTTGTCACCGCTTTTATCGCGGCCTACTATCCGGTAATCACCTGATTCAAGCTCCGTCAGAGACCCATTTTCGTGGAAGAACCAACTGAACAGTTCAGCATCCCCATCCTGCTTGAGGGCACCCTTTAGATAGACCATGCTCTCTTCCTCTTCAGCAGCCGTTGCACTACCTCCATCTTTGAGCATTTCGGAGAATATATGATTGTAATCTTTGAAATCCCCAGCATAACTCTGCTCATTACTTATCCAAAATGTAGAAATGTCTTCCTTAATTCCGCCTTCCATAAATGCGATACGTTCATCAATATATTGCTCCTTCTCAACCCAAAAACCCCGACCAGTGTCTGGCTCTCCATCTGGAGTAAGAACGTATTCCTCAGAATCAACGTGTAAACCAAATATATGACCTAGTTCATGAGCAGTAGTACTCCAATAACCTGCTGTAACCAGTTGAGAGTGGGAAGAAGAGATCTCGCCTCCCATGGTAATACCAATATAGTCCTCATATCCATGTTCGTCGAAATATTCAGCTGTCGTAACTCCGACTCCTTTCCCTCCTGCTGAGTTGTTCCAAGCAAAATAATCAAGTGACGTTAAATCCGCTGTTATACCCAAGTCGCCATCAAGACTACTTCCGAGAAGGTCACCCTCATACTGCCCTGAGAAACCTGATTCAGCTACTGGAAAAGTTGTAGAAATAAATTCATTACTTTTGTTAACGTGTTCTGACACTTCATCTTTAGAAGGAGTCCCATAGTTAAGCAGGAGCGCCTCATTAATCCGGTAATACGGAAGAGGAAGATCTTCAGTTTCCCGGATGTGTGTTTCAACCGTCTGCGAATTATTTGATGCATCTATTTCGTCAATTTGATTTGTAGGATCGAACTCTGCCGAAATCGTTTTCTCACCGGTAGAATCAGCAGCACCTACGAAGAGAACATAATCATCATTCGAAGACTTTTCACGATATTCAGAGGCTGTTAGCTCAACAGTTTGTTCTCCCCATGGCGCCTCTATCTTTATTGTAACTGGATCCGATAGATGTTCAAGCTTCTCTCCATCTGGATAAACAAGTACAGCAGTTTCTTTCTCTTTCACCAAGTCAATACGATCGTCATCATCAATATCCGGATTAAGTACAGACTGGGCAATAGTTGTGTTTCCAACTATTAGATCCGGATTCGTCGGTTCAGGATTTATAGCAAGGTTATCGAACCAGGTTTCGCCGGTTTTGAATGATTGAGTGTGCTGGCCGACTCCTGCTGTACCGGGGTCAACAGGTTCGTCTAACTCGCGAGTAAAGGGTCCTTTGTCAGGGTGGCTTGGGAAAGTCACTGTGATTATCTTGCCCTCTACTTCTACTCTAACGCTGTATAGGTCGTCATCTGGTAGTTCGGCCTCTTGGCCCATCACTGAATCTCCCTGAACTGCGATTCTGAACGTAGTCAAATCGTCTGCAGGGCCGAATGCCACCTTCGCATTTTTATTGAAATAGCTAGGATCTACCTTAAAATCAAATTCTATTACTCCTTCGCCAGGCCAAACTTGCTTATTGGGGTCAACCAGTAGGTGGGTATTTTCGTCGGCTTTTCCTATGACGTGCAAGCTATTTCCGTCGATTTTGTTTTCTATATTCCAGTCATTACGGCTGCCTCCTCTAACAACGTAATCATCAAGAGAACCGCTGGAAAAGTCATCAGAGTATTCTTCCTCTTCTCCTTGCGCCGTCGCCGTTACAGAATTAAGTCCGAAACCAGTGAAGGCAGCGATACCAGCTGTTTTCAAAATCAGTCGTCTGGGCAATTCGTCTATCTTGCCGTAGCTATGACTGGAGCCATCTGACATGAATTCAGCCTGTCTCACACATAGTGCCTCTCCACTAAAAAGTTAGGACGGACAACGTATATTCCCGTTAGAGGAGTTCAGATAGTTTCTCATTCTTGAGTTCTTCCAGACGACGAATTAGCTCCCTTCTCTCCTTTTCTAACTCCTGCCGATCGCGCCAGCGACTCCGCTTCTCTTCTCGGAATTCCCGGTAGATTTCGTTGATACGATTTCTCAGTCGGTCGCGTTCACCGGATATTTTCCCCTGGGACCGCTGATACAGCGTCTCCAACTGATCAACATACCAATCCTTCTTTGAATTCAGCTCCTCGATAACCTCCCGATGGATTATCTCCCGTTCCTCTAGTTGGTCCTTGATTCGTTCCAATTCACTTTCTAGGCGCTGCCGTTCTTGCTCCTGAGATTCTTCCAGAAACCGTTCTACATCGAAGTTTTGAAACTCGTCGTAGTCGAAATAGTCGTCCACTGCGAGGAAAATATGGGGAGGGGAGAGGGTTGCTGGTTACTGGTCGCCCTGATTCAGATACAGCGACCGGTATTCCCTTGCCTT
>JBDGSH010000076.1:5430-7879 GCA_042217665.1 Candidatus Nanohaloarchaea archaeon | reverse complement strand
ACTCTTTTTCTCAAACAAACAGCTACACCATTTAAATACCGCCGACAACACATTTTTCCATATGACACAGAGAAAGGGAATGTCCCAAGTCCTGGCGCTGATCGTCGCCGCAGCCATCTTCATGGTCGTAGCACTCTCACTAATCATGATAACACAAGGAGGACTAACCTCACTCCTAGGAGGAACACAGACACAGAAATGCAAAAGCACCCTTCAAACACAGTGCGCCATAAACCAAGGAGGAAAGGTCTCAGTGCCTGCGTCCTGCGAAAAAGCAGGAATCCAACAGGTCCTAATCAACGGAAAACAGGTAGGAGTATCTGGAAAAGACAGAATAAAATGCCCAACAGAAACAACGACAGGCACAAAATGATAACTTAAGATAAGGATGGACAAGACCATTGAGATCATAGTAGTAGCAGCAATCACCATGATAGCAGCCGCAATAATAGCATTCCTGCTACAATCCGAAACCTCAAGCTTCTCAGGTTTCCTCGGTAACCAAAGCGATTCTTCAAAATGTAAGCTTTTGGCTGAAAAGGGACAGCTACAAGGCCATGAATCCCAATGTCAGCAATATGTAGATATCTCATGCTCCTCGCTTGGTGAAAAAGAATGCAAAAAGCCGAATAACGACTGTGAGTGGAGGTATCCTGACATAAGCAGGGGTTCTTCGCCAATCGGGGGAGCTGAACCTGAAAAAGGCTGCTATTCGTACTAAATGCTTCTTTAACTAAATTAAGCATTTTTCCACTACTTTCTCAACCTCCCAGAGCTCTCCTTCTTCCACAACCTCGCTGACATCCAGATCCGAGTTGTAGACCGCTAAGGGAACAGGGTTCAACGTGTGGGAAGTGTTGGGATCGTCTTCCGTCCCCACATTTTCGCTGTTGCCGTGATCCGAAGTCACAACCAGCGAATAACCGTTTTCATCCGCAGCCTCCATTACACGGCCGATGTTACGATCCACAGCTTCCAAGCCTTTTTTGGCAGCTTCCAGATCGCCGGTGTGCCCCACAAGATCGCCGTTCGGATAGTTAATCAAGATAAAATCTTTCTCGCCTTCCTGAATCGCGTCTACAAGGATATCAGTTATTTCATCGGCGTGCATCTCGGGCTTCCGGTCGTAAGACTTTATCTTGTCGCTCTCCACGTATTCTCGTTCCTCTCCGTCGAACTGGAGCTCTCTCTGCCCGTTGAAGAAGTAGGAGACGTGCGGTATCTTCTGCGACTCTGTTATACGCAGCTGCGTCAATCCTCTGTCCGCGATCTTCTCGCCCAGCGTGTTTTCAACCTCCTGCTTTTCAAAGATCACAGGGTTTTCGAAGTCGTCGCGGTAACGCATCATTGTGGTAACGTTCGGCCTCACAGAATTGTCGAACTCGGTGAAATCTTGTTTCAGGAATGCTTCGGTGATCTGGCGCACCCTGTCCGCGCGGAAGTTGAAGATAACGAGTTCGTCGTCTTCTTCGATGCCTTCAAAGCCTTTGCGGGCGGAGGGCTGGATGAAGTAGTCGTTTTCGCCGTCTCTGTATGCCTTTTCGACCGCTTCCTCAGGTTTTTCGTACCGGAAGACTTCTCCCTCTGTCATCGAGTTGTATGCTTTACGGGTTCTGTCCCAGTTCTCGTCCCTGTCCATGGAGAAGTAGCGGCCGGAAACGGTTGCGATCTCAGCGTCTCTATCTTCGATCCAGCTCTGAACCTGTTCAATGTACTCTTTCGCGGATTTGGGAGAGACGTCTCTGCCGTCCGTGAAGCAGTGGATCTTGAGTTCCACGCTCTCAGGTACAGTTTCGATCAAGGCTTTGAGGTGGTCGATGTGGCTGTGGATGCCGCCGTCGCTGATCATTCCCGCTAAATGCACCGCTGAACCGTTTTCCCGGGCTCTCTGGAACGCTTCCCGAACCGCTTCCCTTTCTCCGAACTCGTTGTCTTCGATCGAGTTATTGATCCTTGAAAGGCGTTGAGGCACTCTCCGGCCGGCGCCTAAGTGGAGGTGACCGACCTCGGAGTTGCCCTGGTAGCCTTCGGGAAGGCCTACAGCAGGTCCGTAGGCTTCAAGCAGCTCTCTGTCCTGGAAGATACTGTCCAGGTTAGGTGTGTCTGCCTGTTTGAAAGCGTTACCCTGTTTTTCCTCTCTTTCAGCGATGCCGTCGACAACGATCAGAACCGTAGAACTCATACCGGAACTGTGGACGGAAAAGAATATTAAACGTAGCCGCTTCCTGAAACCGTTGCCGGTTTAAAAGCTTTCCGGGGTTACTCCGGTTTTTATTAACCGGAAACCAGAAATACAGTCTATGGTCTCCTTCAAGGAAAGAGTTGAAAACGTGCGTAAAGAGCTTGAGGAAAAAATAAACCCGGAGCAGTCGAAGGAAAAACTGGAGAACGAGCTCGAACAGCTGAAAGAAGGCATAGCAGGAGGCCAGGAAGACTTAGAGAAACAGCT
>JBDGSH010000076.1:0-5330 GCA_042217665.1 Candidatus Nanohaloarchaea archaeon | reverse complement strand
GAAGAGAGATGTAAAGCCGAGACCAAGGAAGGCGACCGCTGCTCCATCAAACCACAGGAAGGAAGCGACTACTGCCACATCCACAGCCATTTAGAAGACGAAGAACAACAAGAAGTAGAAAAAGAAAGCTTTGAAGAAGCAGAGGGAGCCTCCGAAACAGAATCTGAGGCTGAGGACGACTCGATAGACCAGCTGGACGAAGAACTGAAACAGCTGGAGGAAAAAATAGTGTCAGAGGAATCACAGGAGCTTTCCAAAGTTTCAGAGCTTGAGAACAGGGTGGATAACCTGGAGCTCAGAGACTATCAAGCTTTAGAGCAACGTGTAGACGAACTGGAGCAGAAAATAGAGGATAAGACCAGCGCAGAACAGTTAGACGACCGGCTGACCGAGCTGGAAGACGAGCTTATCCAGAACGGCAGCTTCTCCGAAACAGTGGAAGCCAAAGTCGATGAAAGCCTGGAAGACCTTGAAGACAAGGTAGAAGAGCTGGAAAAAGAAAACCAACGGTTGAGACAGAAACTGGAATCCGGAGGAAGAGATAACGTGGAAGAGAAGGTCGACAAGCTCTGGGAAGCCATGGACGAACAGGTAGCGGAGCTGGAGGACCGGATCGACAGGACTGAAGACGAGATCGACAGAATGGTGTCCCGCGTCGTAGAACTATCCGAACTGGTGAAACGCCAGATCAAGAACCAGTAAACACCGGTAGTAATTTAATGTTTTGACCACTTCTAGGTATTAAGTGAACCCGATGGCAGAGGACGTAATATTCGGCGAAGAAGACGAAGAATCCCAGCAAGAAACACTCTTCGACTCGGAAAACGAAGAAGGAGAGGAAGAACCGGTATTCGTAGACGAAGAAGACGAACAAGGAGACGAAACAGAAGCTGAAGAACAGGAAACGCCGAAGCCCGAAGACGAAGAAAAGTCAGAAAATGAAACAGGAGAAGAACCGATATTCGTGGAAGAGTCGGAAGAAGAGGGAGAAAGGACAGAAGATGAGGAAGACGAAAAAGAAAGCGATGAACAGGAGAAAGCCGTCGAAGAAAACGAAGATGAGATGAATTCCGGCGAAGAAGCTACCGGAGCTGAAAAAGAACACGAAACAGACGAAGCAGAAGAGGAAGCAGCAGAATACAGGGTAGAAGAGGAAGAGCTCTCAGAGCTGGAAGAAAGCGTGGAGAAAAACAAAGAAGAGCTCGAAGAAGTCTTCCAGAACGTTGAAAGCCTTGAAGAACAACTGGAGGAAGCGGAATACACATCTTCAAGGATAGAAAAGCTTGAGGAAGAGATTGAAAGAATCGAAAAGGTCTCGGAACAGGTTCAGGAGCTTGAAGACCGACCGGAATCAAACGAGAAAGTTGAAGATCTAAACTCTGATGTAGAAGAGCTGAAAGATAGACTGGCTGAGAAGACGGATCTCGTGGAGCAGGTGAAAAGCGATCTAACCGGTAGAATCGAAGAAAAAATAGGGGAGGAAGCTGTCCAGGAACGATTCGACGAGCTGGAGGTCGAGATGGACAACCTGGAAAACCGGCTGGACACGATAGAGAAGGAGCAAGACGATACAGATATATCCCAGCTAAAAGAGGAGGTCGAACAGCTAAAAGGAATGGTCTCAGACTTCCGCTGGATATTCAACGACTTTGAAGACCTCTCACAGCTCAAACTACTGACCAAAAAAGAATACAAGGAGCTTAAAGACAAGGAAGACGACGAAAACAAGGTTCTAGACGAGCTCAACGCCAACCTGGAAAAACTGATCGAGAAAGTAGGTTCAAACAGCGAGAACCAGCAGCTTGAAGAAAGAGTGAAAAGACTAGAACAGAAAATAGAATCTCAGAAAAGCCAGGACCAGACAGTTGATATAGAGCCGCTTATAGATGAGATGGAGAGCCAGGAGCAGAGAATAAACAAGATACAGGAAGGCTATGAAGAGCTAGGAGAAATGATGCAGCTAGTGCTTAAAGAGCTACGCGAAACACGCAACATGGATCTAAACAAAGCTGCCCAGTCCTGACTGACGCGCCTCCAACGCGTCCTCAAGCTTCTCAATCCCGGAGACTACACGGTCCTCGGAGAAATCATGTTTGTCAACAAGAAGCTCTTTGATACGTTCCCTGTCAGGCTCGCCGAACTCAAACTCCACGTTCTTCACAGGCGGCTCCATAAAGAACTCTACAATTCTGTAAGGATCATTATCCGACTCCCACTCAACTTTCCCGTCCTCAAGCAGCTTATCCAGGCTTTCATACTTTTTAACCAGTTTCAAAGCGGTTTTAGGCCCTATACCTTTCACACCGTCGGGATTGAAGTCGGTTCCCATAAGAACACCCATCCAGACCAGTTTTTCCCGGGAAACACCCAGCTGTTCGAGAACAGACTCCAGCTCGATGCGCTCGGTAGAGATCTGTTTCTTTCCGCCGCTTGAAGTCTTCCTGGTCTTTCTAGTAGTAAGATTTTTCACCATGCGTTCCGCTCCGAACAGAAGACAGTCCCAGTCCTGCGAACCGACCGCGTAAACACTTTCTCCGGACATGTAGGCGGCTTGAGCCTCTCCCTCGCTTGGAGCCTTTATGAAAGGCAGCCCCATGGCTTCAAGCAGTTTTTCAGCTTCTTCAACCATGTCGCCTGTAAGCTTGGAGGACTGAGTCGCCTTACTGTACGCTTCTGAAATCTTTCCTTCCTCCTTCAGTTTTTTCCATTCTTTCCTGGCTTCTTCCCGTTTTTTCCTCCGCTTGGAAGACTCTTTCTGTTTCAGATCAGGCATCTCGCCGTCAAAAACGTATACCGGCCGGATATTGTTCTCCAAGAGGTTGATGTTCCGGTAGAAAAGCCCTGACAGGTGTGATGTCACGTTGCCTGAGGAGTCTTTCAGCGGTGTTCCGTCCCGCTGCCTGATAATAGACAGGAACTGGTAGAGCGTGTTCATGGCATCGATCGCGATCTCCTTGTCGTTCAGATCCGCAAAGCTGATCTCCTCCCGTTCCACCAGCTCGCCCAGGTCAACTCCCATACAGCATTACTTGGAAGGAAAAACTAAATAGATCCCGGCAGTGTCGCAGCACTCAAAAACAGAGAAAGACAATTTACTTACAGGTGGAAAAATTTGACAGATAGAACTTTCCAAGTCGACGAACGAGAACTACAGGCCGCGGAGCAAGATACCGCGGAAACCCTGAAATTCATAAAAAAGATCAAAAACACGTTGAAAGAAGATTTGGAGCTTCTTGAAGGCGAAAACCAGGATCTGGAAGAGATCGGTCAGGATATCAAGAAACTGGAGCAGCTTGAAGTAACGGAGGAGAAAAAGGGAGAAACCGCTCAAGCCGACAAGACAGAGGCTGAATTTGTGGAAGATGCGGAACAAGCCATAAACGAAGCTGAGCAGAGGCTGGAAAAGATTGAAGGATCAGCTGAACAGTTCTTCGGAGCTGTAAAGAAAGCATTACAGGAACTGGAAGAAGACAGGGGACTGCTTGAAGACGTCGCCCAGAGAGATCTCTCATAAGAGGATGATGACCAGAGGCGTATGCGAGTACTGCGGAGAAAGAGAAGCAACTGTCTCATGCGAGGTCTGCGGCTCCAGCATCTGCGAAAAACATAAGAAAGAGTATGGATGCAAGGTTTGCGGAGGTGAAAATCGTTTCCAGCTCAGTTAAACCTCCTGTAAACCTTTTTTCCTATCTTGTAAGCTGCTCCGAGCGGCAGTGCGATGATCGCGGCGTAGATCAGTAGCTGGATGGCCTTGAAGAAGATCTCGACGCCTCCGGTTACTGTACTGATTGAAATGTCGACTACGGAGTCCAGCATTTCCTTAACCTCGTTCTTGAACCTGTTTCCTATGTTGTCAGGAACGATATCGACTTTTCTTTCTGCTTCCAGACTTATCTGAACTGTGGCGTAATTTCCTTTCTTCTGTTTGTCGGAGAGCCGGTTTTCGTACCGATTCATTTTTTCCTTGATTTCTAACTCGTTTTCTGTAACTTTGAGAAGCAGATCAAGCTTTTTCTTTGATACTTCCATTGATTTGATCTTTTTACGGATCTTCTGGTACTGTTTCATCGTTTCCTGTAAGATATCGAGCTTTGTATTCTCTCTCTGGGTTGAAAGCCGGTAATTCGTAATGCTGTAGCTTTCAACGTTGAAATCCTGTTTTATCGCGTTCATAAACTCTGTGTAGTTGGCTTTTGGAACTCTTACTGTTAGATCGGCGGAGTTGTACAGCTCTCCTTCCCGCCGGTTTGTGCGTTCAATGTAGCCGTTAAATCTTCCAGCTGTTTCTCTGACTTTTTCTATATCTTTTTCAATGCTTTCAGAGTTGATATTTACGTCCGCTTCCTGTACTTCTACATAGGGGCCTGTTCCTGCATCTCTTTCAGCTGCTATTTTTGTGTCGGCCGCTAGACCGCTTTGAAAGTCTGCTGTCTCAGCTGTGTTGTAGGAGGACATCCCTACTCCTGTGAATGCGGTTATTACGAAGCCTGCGGTTCCGATAACTGTTAATGTTAGAATCAGGATTATTGCGGCGGGGAGTTTGTTGTTGAGGATCCAGGTGCGGATGTTCTCGAGTTTCATGTAGAAGAATTGTAGTTCTAGGGTTTAAAAAGAGGGGAGGGTTTGTTCGATGGTTTTCGAACGGTTTAGAGCTTGTCGAAGTGCTCCAGTTCGATGCTCTGAATGTTTTCTACCTTCTCCAGCTCTTCCTCTACGACGTCGGTTCCGCCTTCCTCATCTGTCGTGATGCAGGAGACCTTGATGGCTTTAAGGCCGAACGCGACCTCTTCCTCTCCGATGTCCTCTACATCCACTTTGTCTTTGACGTCTTCTTTGATTGAGTCTAGATCGGTTTCAGAGTCTTCCGGCATCAGTTTGTATACGCATGAAATCTTTCCCATTTGAGTTAAACCTCTATATAGACAGAAAAAGAAGTTGAAAGTTTAAAAGCAGTGGTAAAAGGAAAAAGACAAAAAAGAAGAAACGAGGAGTTTACAGTCCGAGCTTTTCCTTAAGCCATTTTACAGGGTTCATGGTAAATCAACCTCCAACCTATTATTGTAAATCGTGATTTTTTAAGGTCCCGTAAAACCACACTCAGGACACTCATAATCCGCAGCTAACTCCTTACACTTACCGCATCTAGCGATTTCCTCACCGCAGTCAGGACACTCAAAACGGACAAAAGTCTCCGCAGCATCCAAATTCCTGCCGCAACTAGTACATTCTCCACTCATAAAAAAACACATCTAACACGAATAAATAAAAACCCGACCAAAAAACCCGTCAACAAGCCCCCTTGGTCTAGCGGAAAGACGGCACCTTGCGGA
>JBDGSH010000075.1:0-38987 GCA_042217665.1 Candidatus Nanohaloarchaea archaeon | reverse complement strand
GAAAGAATTTTTCCGATCAGAATAAGTCAGTAACTGTATTTGCGTGAAATCTTCAACTTGTTGCTTCTACCCTCTTTCTCCTTCGCAAGGATGTCTTCGTCGACTAGACCGGATATAACCTCCGAAACCTTCGCTTTAGAGTACTCAAGCTCGTCTACAATATCTTTCTGCAACATACCGCCGTTGTTCTCCACAAGCAGCTTCAAGACACGGACCTCGTCGTCATCAAGGCTGTCATACAGTGAATCAATGCTCTCGCGGGTCAAGTAACGGTAGCCGAAGTATGAACCACCTGAGAAAATTATTAATCCCAGGAAAATCGCCAGGTAGTTCCAGTAGTTTGTGGAATCGGCCACACGCTCGTAAGCAGCGGTGAACGAAGCAGTTTCCCCGACCTGAGGCTTTATACTCCATTCAATGAAAATATTTCTGCCGTCGCTGCCTGTCTCGTAGTCAGCGGGCGATACAATAGGCATCGTATAATTGTTGCTGGATAAGAGCGCAGTTCCCGGAGGCAGAACTGTTTTAAGCCGGTAGCTCTCTGTAGGCCGGTAAAAAGTTTTGGAGTATTGAAAAATTCTGAGATTCTGTTTGCTGGTGGTTAATTCTGAGGTTTCGAAGCTTATTTTCACTGTAAAGTTCTTTTTCAGATCTGTCGGGCAGCTGATCTCGTAGCCTGACTCCACACTTTCCACCCTACAGTTTTTCTTTTTGCCTCCTATCCTGATCCTTGAGTCTTTGACCGGATAAGAGGAGAGGTATGTGAATGACTCGGTTGTCAGCTCCTTAACTTTAACCTCAATGGAGACAGTCTGTTTCTCAAGGTTGATCTTGACTTCTTGTTGGGAGATAGTCGTAGCGCTGGCCAGACCTAGAAACAAGAAGACTGAAACTGTCAAAGCCAGCTTTCTCATGGTAATCACTGGAAAAGCTATCCATAAATACTTTAAGATTCCTCGGAACCGCTCCGAGAAACCAGGACGCCGCCAGCACCCATCTGCGCATACTGATGCATCATATTCGTAACACGCTGAAGCACGTCCTGAGCCTCCTTCAACTCCAGATCATACGAATCAGGCTCCTCAAACTGGACATACGTCGGCCCGTAATTAATAACGGTCTCGATAGCCTGGTAAAAGTCCTTAAACTCGATCTCAAGCTCCAAAACCTGAGAAAACCCTTTATCAAGTCCTGGATGTGGATCCTCCATCTCTTCAAGCTCTCCGCTCTCTCTTTCAAGAATTTCACATCCATCCTTAGCTTCAATGGACTCAACGTGATCTTCCATCGACTTTTCTACTCCTTTCTTGTCGGGTCCGACAGCTTCGAAAACCATCCAGATCTTAACCATGCCAAAAACTTAGGCTGTGAAACTTTTAAACCACTTATACACCGAGAAAGTTTAAACCACCAAGCCAAAAACACCGGTGTGAAACGCTTACTACAGAAACTGGAGAAACAGTACGGAATCGACAGAAAAGAACTGGGCAAAACACTTCTAGTCGCATCAGCAGCAATTCTAGCGGTAACAGTTCCCACAGTACTCGAACTACAGTCAGCAGCCAAAGAACTAGACGCTGCAAACACAGAACTCAACAAAGCATCGACAATAATACAAGGCCAAGACTTCCAGGAAAGTCTAGAAGCACTGGAAAGCGTAGAAGGCACAAACCTGGCGCCACGTTACCTAACAGCGGCGGAGGCATTCAGAACAGCACAGAACGCCACAGAAAATCTAGAAGAAGTGGAAGAGGGCCTCAGATCTGGCTCAAAAATCTATCAATGGATAACCCTTCTCTCAATCCTCGGAATCGTCGCCGGCGCCACAATCCTCCACGACCCGGAAATCCTAAAGTAGAGACGGTTCACAACCTTCTTAAACCTATAAACCGCATATCTATACAGTTCTCAACCGATTTAAGCCCTTAAAGAGGCTTCAAAACGGAGACGGCGTGAGAGGTCGAACAAAAAAGATGACGGAAAAAAAGAGACAAAAGCAAAACCAGATAAACCAGGCAAATCCGCCTAAAGCCTCCCGTCTCACCGCTTTCCTGATTATAGCTGTCTCAACAACCCTACTAACAATTGCAGCAGGATCCCCGCCAAGCATACCAACTAACATCGACTGCGACAACGGTATCTGCCAAAAAACAGTTTCAAATAACGTTACGTTAGAAGCATCCGGAGCAACAGACCCGGAAAACGATCCAATAACATACCACCTGGAAACATCGCTGGAAAAAAACTCTACATACACCAACAACACAGAAATATCCAAAACAGTTCATTTAAACGAGAGAGAGGTAACAGAATCCTTCCACGCCAGAGAAGCAGTTCTAGACCAGGGCAACGCAGTAAATCTTCAGGGAATGCTAGGAAAAGACGACTCAACCAAAGCAGATACAGGAAACGATAACGGAAACGCAGCACAGGTCGATGCAGCCCATGCAACAGGATTTATACCTTCCTCGATCAGCGGCTCAAACATTAAGTCAGTTAGAATCCGTTACAGGTACTCAGTTGGAGAAATACGGGACTGGGAGGGAGCATACCGATTCAGACACTCAACAGGCAGCGGATACACCGAAGACATCTCAGGATCAACGCCTTACGGACAGACCTCAATCCCCCTAACAACATCCAAATGGTTTAACATCACCTCAGAGTACTCCTCACTGAGCTGGAACAGTTTAAACAACACAAAGCTCCAGGCTATGTACGATGAGTCAAGCTGGAGTGCAGAAGGCCACGTGTACCTACACTGGGCGGAAATGGAAGTAAAATACGACGCACCACAGCCTGTAGAAAACAAAGAAACAAGCTACACCTACTACAACTTCACAGAGTCAGACTACACACGTATCGATGAAGCAAAGCTCAATGCAACAATCAATGAATACAGCTCTCTAGGTTCAGGTACAGAGACCGCGCCACCGTCAATAAAGATTGAAGCCTGGAACGGAGTAGACTGGCAGAAGCTGGGAAACCTCTCCCTGCCACAGAAATACGGCGAAAACATCAGAAGCACCGATCAGAAAACCTCCAAACTAAAAATCAACAATTCAGGCATCCTGGACGCATGGAAAAACGCTGAAAACCAGAAAATAAGGCTGAAAGGGGTTAACTTTGATGGAGACGTCGGAGGCATAGATAGAATCAACATTTCACAGCTAAAACTCAATATAGACGGCGAAAAATGGGTTTCAGCAGGATCTCACAGCGAAGGAGGGGACATTACATGGAACGTTCAAAACCTTGAAGAACAGGAATGTGTCCAGCTAAGAGCCAAAGCCTCCGATGGAACATCCGAGTCCGGTTACTACAGCGAAGGAAGCTGTCTCGACATCGGAAGAAAGCCAGAAATCCAGAACCCGCAGCTGAACACTACAGAAATCAACCACACAGAAACAGTTAAGCTGAACGTAACAGTAAACGACGAAAACACTGTAAAAAACGTTAACACCACGGTAAAATATCCGAACGGAACCAAAAAAAGCTTCAAACTGGAAAAAACAACAGAATCCGGCTACAGACTGGCATTCGACGACACGCTTCAGACAGGCATCTACAACATCACACAGATCGCCGCCACGGACCAGTACAACAACACAAGGGTTGAAGATCCAGCGTTAAGCTTCAACGTCACTAAATCACCGCCTCAACAGTTCTCATTGATGGTTCCATCAAATCAAACAGTTTCACAGGACGTAACACCTACTATTGTATGGACTGAAACCGTGGAACCGCATTTCAAGAACTACACGATACTTTTCGACCAGCAAAAAAGCTTTCCAACACCTCAACGCTTCAAAACCACGTCTATCAGCGACACGGATAAGGAAATCACTCAGCTGCTGAAAGAAAACCAACAATACTTCTGGAAAATAACAGCATACGACAGATTCGGAGCAAAAACATCCACACCAACCTACAGATACACCACCGACAACGCAGCACCCGATTTATCAATTCAATCGCCCGAAAACAACTCCTACTTCACAAAGACCTCCATAACCTTCAACTATACGGTAAATGATCCACATCTGCAAAGCTGCACGCTTTACACCAACTTTTCAGGAAGCTATGAACAGGAAATGATTGAGGGAACAGTAACTAACGGAGAAAACAGCTTCCAGCAGACAGCGCCTGAAGGCAACTACGTTTGGAACATTCAATGTGAAGACACTGCTGGAAACACTTTCAAACCACAAAAAAATTACTCGACCGGAGTAGACCTGTCCAAGCCGTCAGTACAGATCTACGGACCTCCCAACGAAAGCTTCTACGCCAATACAAACAATATAGACTTCTACGGCACTGCCTCCGACAAAATATCGAAAGTAGATACCTGCAGCCTCTACCTAGATGGTCAAAAAAGGGACACGAAACAAGTCACCGGTCAGAGCTCCTTCCAGTTCACCTCACTCGTTCAGGACGGCAACCACACATGGAGCTTCAGCTGCCAGGACATCAACGGATACACAAACACCTCAAAGACCTACCACCTGGATGTTCAAGCGGACGATGAGGACCCTCCACTTGTAGAACTAAACTCGCCGGTCAACAAATACCTCTCACAGAGAAACGTAGAATTCAACTATACGCCAAGCGACGCAACAGGAATCCAAAGCTGCAGCCTCCGTCTCAACGGAACACAAAACCAGACCGACAACAACGTACAAAACCTGGAGCCTAACACGTTCCAAACAACCGTTCCGGAAGGTAAAACCAGCTGGAGCGTATCATGCACCGACAACAGCACTCAAACCAACACAGGCAACTCCACAACCGCCAACTTCACAGTAGACACCACAAAACCCCGGATCAGCCTGGAAACACCGAGAGACGAAGCCTCACTCAGCTCCAGCCAGCTAAACTTCCAATACACGCCACAGGACCGAAACCTGGACACCTGCTCACTCTACGGAAACTTCTCCGGCAGCTTCACACAAAGCGAAACCGATCAACAGCCGCGAACACATCAGACTAACAGTTTTACGAAAACAGTTCAGGATGGAGTCTACACGTGGAACATACAGTGTCAGGATCTTTCCGGCAACAAAGCATTCAACGACAAAAACTACACGATCAAAGTCGACACTCAACCGCCCTACTGGACCCAGAAATCAGAGAAACCGGTTTCCCCGGTTACATACCGGTCAGGACGCCGATACAGCTTCAACGCAACCTGGAAAGACAATTACAATGTTGAAACAGTCAAGTTCGAATCCAACTTCACAGGAAACATGGAAAACACTTCCATAACTTCTCTAACAGATACCTACAGCTTCAGCGTTCAAGACTTGCCGGCGGGAACGTACAGGTACCGTTGGCACGCAGAAGACAATGAAGGCAACCAGAACTCGACCTCCTGGAAAACATACACGGTGGAAAAAAGACAGGCACAGCTCAACCTGTTGATCAACGGCTCTTCAACCAGCTACTCAATGAACGAAGACAATAAAATCAATATAACAGCTGAAGCAGAAGTCCCTGACCAAGGCACCATCCAACTTTACCTTGACAGCAGAGAAATAGCCTCAGGCACAGCGCATCTAGAACAGATCAGAGAAATAAAGACGCCCGGAAACTATGAAGTAAAGGCGAAAATACCCGGAAACAGAAACTACACCTCAGCATCGAAGACGCTCCAGCTACAGGTAAACGATACAACACCGCCCTCAATCCAGGTAACAGCACCTGAAAACCGGTCAATAGTCAGTCTGGAGCCAACCATCAGCTACGAAGTAAGCGACGCATCCGGAATCGACAGATGCTCCCTCTACCTCAACGGAAGCATCACAGAAATCGACAACACAGTTTTAAAAACAAACACACAGAGCTTTACGCCAAGCCTCTCCAGAGACCAGTACAACTTCAATATCAAATGCAGCGACGCAGCTGGAAACAAAAATACAACTCTCCAGTACAGTGTAACAGCCAGAGAGATCACAAAGATAGTTTCAAACACCAATATATCCAGAGAAAGCTACAAATACGGAGAAAAAGTTAAAACAGTGTTGAGAACCAGAGACAAGTACGGAAACCATAGAGACGCATCAGTAGAGACAAGCCTGATCCAAGGCAACACCTCCAAGCCCTGGTGGAACACAGAATGGCGCAACAGAAAACCGGTCACAATAAACAAACCTGAAAGCTCCAACACCTCAAACCTGGTCACACGCGTCAACATAACAGGTCTAAACAACCAGATAGATACATGCAGAGAAATAAGAATAGTAAAAACAGTCAACGCCTCCACAACAGAAGTACCAAGCCAGATAGACTCAGGCAACAACGCAACATGGTGCCAGGCCAGCTTCCTGGTCGATACTAACAAAGGAACAACAAAAGACACACGTTTCATGGCATACTACGATAATCCGTCCGCAGCAAAACCCGGCTATAGTCTCAACATACCTGAAACCCATGTCTTCTACGCAGGAGACGCAGTCAAAGACACAGGAGTTGTCAGCGACTTAAACGCGTTGATAGGCCGCGACGACACCAACGCAACCGCAATAGGGAACTCACAGGGAGGAAGCCCGATCGATGGAGCGGCTCACGGCCAAAACTTCGTCTCAAACTTCGACACCGGTAAAATCCAAGGTGCCTGGATCCGCTACAGGTACTCTGTCACCAACTTCGCCGGCTGGGAAGCCAACTACATGCTCCGCCACAGCACAGGCAACGGATACACTACAGATATCCAGGGCAGCTCAAACGTCCAGAAAACCTCCAGCCCATGGATCAACATCACAAACGAATACCCGGAGCTGACATGGAACAACATCGACCAGACCAAGCTCCAGGGCTACTACGACGAAACCGGATACGGGGAAGACGGCTTCGTCAACCTGTTCTGGACCGCAGTAAACGTCTCCTACCCCGAAAACACCAACACAGAAACAGGAAAAACACAGACCCTCAAAACAACCAAAACCGTCGTCACAGACACCCAAAAAACAAACCTAACGTTCGACACCAGAAAATACAGTCCAGGCAACTACTCAACTGTCTCAGTAGCCTCCTCTCCCCGTTTCAAATCCTCAACCAGCCACGACACATTCAAAATCACAGAAGACACCCAACCGCCAATAATAACCAACACAGATACCGTTCCAAAAGCCTCCGGATATACACAGAACGGAAAAACCTACGTACTTCAACAAAAAGGCGCAGAACTACAGCTTGAAGCAGAAGACAACGTAAGACTAAAAGAAGCAACGTTAGCCACCAACGAAACCGGCTCCTGGCAAAACAAGACAAGCTACAGCTCTCCCAAAAACCTAGACGCCACAGAACCCCTGAACATCAGCTTCAACTGGAAAAACAAATCAATCTCGGAAGGAACAACAGTGGCGTGGAGAGTGTGGGTCAAAGACTCCTCAGCCAACACCAACGTAACAAAAACCGGAGAATTCGAAGTCGTAAAAGGCAACGATCTAAAAGTAAACCTGACACAGGAAACAGGAGAAACGCTCAAAGACAGCAACGTAACAATCAAAGCCAACGGAAAAACAATCTACAACTACAAAATCAGCCAACAGAAAAGCATACAGCTCCCACAGAACAGAAACTACAGTATCACCACGGAAGCCCAGGTAGGAAGCAAGAAAGCAGCCTTCACACTCTACAATTTCTCAACACAGCAAACAACAAACATCCAACAACAGCTAGTTCAAAACTACAACGCAAAAAACCTGGAAAACGTTGAAACCATCGAAACAGTTTACGCACTCAATGAGACAGGTCTAAACTTCGGAAAAGCGCAGCTCAAGCTGCCAAAAATGGGAATAAGCCCTAACATTATTTTACACTGCACGGACTGGAACTACACGACCAGAAAATGCTCCAACTGGCAGAAAAACAAGACCTCAGCCTACCCACACCGCGAAAACTCAACACACTTCACCTTCAACGTCACAAAATTCGATGCATACGGCCTCTCAGAAGGAACACCGGTACCCAACATCACCGATATAGAAATCTACAACGTCACCGATCTCTCCCAGCAAAAACAGGAGACAGGAGGAACACTCATAGCCTCCGGACTCAACAAAACCTACAACATCCGCCAACAGAAAGAAAATGCAGAATACAGGTTAGAGTTCCAAATCAGAAACGACGGCGACACAGCCTGGCAGATCCAATCAGAAGACATTCTAAAACACTCAGGACTCAACAAGACCTGGAACGTAGAAAAAATCTGGTACAACATCTCAGGAATAATCAGAGAAGGAGGAACGCTCCAAAACAAAAACATTACATGGAACACAAGCCTAGGCGGCGAACTAACAACCGGTTCAACAATGACAGCCCGCTACATAGTAAATACGACAGTCAACATAAAACAGCAACTGGATCTAAAGTTCAGAGTCGAAGACAGCTCACAGAACTCAGGCTCCACCGACCAACATAAACTAAACATCTCAAAAACCGGTTTCATAGATATCAAGATAAACGAACCGCCGGAAAACACCGTGGTTCCAAAAGGAGAGGTCTTCACCGCCAACGCAACCATTCAATGCCGGGAAGGGGTCTGCGGAGAAACAAACGCCACTATAAGATACAACGAAACCGGAGAAGCCGACACACTGATACCTGAAGGCTCAGGAACACCGTTCCACCTCAACGAAACCAATTTAAAGACTTGCGGCGCGCTCACATCCGAAAACTGTACCAAGACCTGGCAGGTCAACGCCACCGCAGACCTGGGAACAGAACACCTGATCGATGTAAACACCTCCTCCACTCGGGCCAAGCCATCAGACTCGCCGGACAGAAAAATAACCGTCAACCAGGCCATGATGATCGACCTAGGGTTCAATAAGGTAAGCTTCGGCACCTTGGCACCCGGCCAGCAAAACAAGTCCGCAAAAGGAAACAACCAATCCCTCTACAACATCACAGTACCGGAGAACAGCGTCACAGTAGACCGGCTCTACATAAGAGGCACCAACCTCACAACCGGCGGCTGGGGCAACTACACAATCCCCGCACAAAACATCAGCTACGCCAAACAAAACAGCTTAAACCAGGAAAACACACTTCTAAACAGTTACAGCCGGCTCGCATCAAACATTCCCTCAGGAACCAACGTAACCACATACTACTGGATCGACATCCCCGAAGGCCTAAAATCCGCAAACTACCAAGGAAAACTCTACTTCAAAGCCAATGAAACACAGTAAAACCCTGATAATAGCCGCTGTAGGAATTTTAATTGCCGCAGCCACAGCAGTAACAGTCGTTAATACAGCAACAGACTGGAACCAGGGAACATTCAATGTGACAACCGCAGAAACAGGTACAAACAGCGGAAACCTGCGGATAGGCTACAGAAACGGTACAAGAACCGACAATCTGGCAGGATACTGGCGTTTCGACCGACCGGTTTCAGGCAACGGAGGAACAGTAGTAGACTACTCAGGAAACGGAAACAACGGCTCCACAACCTCAGGAAACCAGCCCACAGCCACAGGAGTCCAGGGCGTCTTCTCCACCAACTCCTTCAGATTCGACGGCGACTGGAGAGACAACGTCCTTATACCGGCCTCCACCTCACTGGAACCGACCAGCCAGATAACCCTTTCAGCATGGATGAAACCGGAAGGACCACAGGATAACTACAACGTCCACCCGATCATGTACTCAGGACAAGCCTACGGCTTCCAGTACGTACAAGGAAGCAGCACGGACATAAGATTCCACCTGAACACGGGAGGCACGAGCTCAAACACCCCCGGCGCCACCCTACCAGAAGGAGAATGGTCGCTTGTAACAGGAACATACGACGGCTCCGCACAAAAACTCTACATAAACGGAAAAACCGCAGCTCAAACCACCACATCAGGATCCATCTCAGGATTCGGAACCTCAGGTCTAAGCATAGGAGAAAACCCGGGCGGAGGAGACCAATACATAGGAAAAATAGACGAACCAAAAGTATACAGCACAGCACTAACCCAGAGCCAGATAAAACAACAGTTCATCCACGGAACACCGTACCAGGCACAACACACACTTACAGAAACACTGGAACCGCATCAAACCGTCCAAAAAATCCAGGTCAGCTCTGAAAACCTTAACGGCTCCTCAGACGCCTACCTAAAACTTTCAAACAACGCAGGAAACACACAGAACATACAACTCGACTCTGGAGCCACAACCAAAAACTACTCGGTCAACATAAAACCTGACGGAAGCGACATAACCCTCAAAACAGTTTTGGAATCCTCCCTAGCTACTTTCACCCCTATAATAAACTCACTAAAAATCTACAAAGAGAAACCGCCAGAAGTACAGCTAAAAAAACCTGAAACCGGCTCAAGACACCTGAAACCGGTAAAATTCAACTTCACACCGCAGTGCTTCGAATCAACCTGCGACACAGCAGCGCTATGGATGAACGTCTCAGGCAACGTAACCCGACAGATAAACCTGGACGACACCACAGACTGGACGCCGGGCAGCTTCCAGAACACAACAGCCGCATCAGGATCTGTAAGGCTTCAAACAGAATCAAACTGGTGGAACAGAGACTGGGGCTACAGGAAAAAAATAAACGTCTCCACAGGCAACTATAAACGAAAAGAAGCCGTGGTAAAAACACAGGTAAACTTTACAGAAGCACTCCAAAACGCAGGAGCCTCAAACACCGATTTAAACACTGACTCAATCAGAGTAATCGAAGCAGAAGGCAGCTCGCTCGAAGAAGTACCCTTCCGGTTCAAAAAAGCTTCAAACTACGACACGGCAACCAACGCAGCAGGAACCCTGACATGGATAATGAACAGAGAAACCGCCGCAGACACCAACAGAACCTACCACATCTACTTCAGCACCAACACCTCAATAAACCCTCCAAGCTACACCACACAACTCGACGTAAAAACCTCCACAGACAACATACACGTCAACAACACGGTCTACAGCCTGGACCTAAACAGGTCCATAGGAGCCATCGACTCACTCAAACTCAGAAACGGAGAAAACCTGATCAAGCCATACGGAAAAGAGAGAGAAAACCCTGTAAACCTGTCAGTAACATACCACAGCGGGACCTATGACCCTGAAAGCACAGGCACCCTGAAATCTTACGTCCGGATACACAACCAAGGAACCAAAACAGTAGACTACGGCAAGGTCAGTTACAGGTACTGGTTCACAGAGGACGGCAACAAAAACAATGTCTTCGAATGCGACTCCTCAACCATAGGAAGCTGCGGAACCACATCCTTCACCAACGACTCAAACGGAAACACATACCTGGAAGTCGACCTGCCCTCAGCCTCTGTCAGTCCAGGTAACTACGAAGAACTCCAGCACAGGATACACGACTCCGACTGGAACTCATACAACCAGACCAACGACTGGTCATACGACCCAACCGACAGCTTCATCCAATGGAAAAACATCACCGTCTACTACAACGGAACACAGGTCTGGGGAATAGAACCAGACCTAGACAACAGCCAGCCAGAACCCATAAAAGGCGCCCCATTGGGAACACTGGTAAACGGCTCCGAAACAGGCGAAGTAATACAAGGATTCAACCGCGAATCCGAACAACCAGCAGCTCCCGCAACCACATGCACCATAACAGAACAAGGACCGGTAAAAACCCTGGTAAACTGCGAAAACACGATAGCAGAAACCAACTACACATTCTACCATTCAACAGGCCTCATCAACCAGTCAACAAGAATAAAAGACGGAGCATACAGCGCCTACTTCCTCAGAACCTTTATAAAGCCAGGAGGAGCCGGGAAAACCGGAGACCACGTAGGAGACTGGATAGGAACAAGAGGCGGACCCTACCTCTGGAAAAAACTTGTAAACTACACATCAGGCGGAGAACAGGTTCTGGACGACGGACTGATAGAAGAAATAGGCTACATAGGGTTCTACAACAACGCATCAAAACCTGTGTTCGCAGCAGCATGGAACGCTACAAAAGCCGACGCAATAAGGTTCACAGCACCATCAACAGTAGGAATGGAAATAGGATACAACGGAACAACGCCAAAGATAACCTCTCAAAGCTTCAACATCAAATACCATCTCCAGAGCTCTCAAAACCCTGAAATCGCCAACGTCACAGACGCCGCCAGAAGAATCAGAAACCCGGTGAAAACATTCAAAGCCGGCGTAGAACAGTTCCAACAACAGTACCTGACAGAAGGACGCTACGAAAAAACAATCAACCTGGGAGAAACAGTCTACTGGAACAAAACAAACACAGAAATTACAGAGCCAGACAAAACAGACTTAAACATAAGCTACGCAGAAAACAGTTCCGGAACATGGAACTACGCCGACAAAATAACACAGCTACCGAAATCCAAAGCCCTCAAAATAAGAGCAGACTTCAAAGGCAACAGAACCGAGACACCGCTTCTCAAACAGCTCAACATAACATACAAAGACCCTGAATCCAACTGGCGCCGCGTAAAACAAACGACAAACATTCAAAACAACACAGAAAACAGTATAA
Organism: Candidatus Nanohaloarchaea archaeon; assembly: GCA_042217665.1. GTDB lineage: Archaea > Nanohalarchaeota > Nanosalinia > Nanosalinales > Nanosalinaceae > JBDGSH01. The sequence goes on along the minus strand of JBDGSH010000075.1, from coordinate 26,488 downwards.
ACCTCGACTTCACCGACATCAACCTGCCGTCAACCCTGAAATGGAACATCAAAGTAACCGACCATGACGGCGTCAGCAGCTTCGCACCTGACAACAGAACGATCAAGGTCTTCGAAACCGACAGACCGCCGAAATGGAGAAACCAGCAACAGTCAAAAGACCTTGTCGCGGCAGCCGGAAGCATAGAACTCTCAGCAGAAGGATTCGACCAGCTAAACCTGACAAAAGCCGTACTAGCCACCAACGAAACCGGATCCTGGCAGAACCATACACCACGCTACGGCTCACCCAGAAAAATCGGTTCAGCAGGAACCTGGAACCGGACCAACTTCACATGGCAGAACAAGTCAGTCAACGGAGAAACAGTTGCGTGGAAAATCTACTTCTGCGACTCCAAAAACCAGTGCAACGCAACCAAGGTAAAAACATTCAAAGCCGCCAACGAAGACGAAGCACCGCCACCAATCTACTTTGCAGCGCCGGAAAAACGCACCAACCACCCCACCTACCTCAACGTCTCATCAACCGACGCGATCGAAAAATGGTTCTTCCAGGTAGACGGAAGAAGCAAGTACCGATTCAGCCCCAACACCTCAATACCGGTAGCCCAGGAAGGCAAACACAATGTAACAGTCTACGCAGAAGACATAGTAGGCGCCAAAAACAGGTCAACCAGAGAATTCTACTGGGAAGTCACCCAACCCTTCCAAAACACCACATCGCCACAAAACCGGCTCTACCACAGCCAGACCATCTGGAGAAACCTGACAGTCGGCGACCAGTTCCTGAAAACAGTCAAGTACACACTCAACGGAGACACAGAAACACTCTACCAGAAAAAACCCGCCCAAAAACCATGGCCCTCACTCCAAGCATACTACACACTTGATACCGATAAGAACTATACACAAGAAGCTGTTCAAAACCTGACAGCACAGCCCAACGGCAACGTAACACGCAAAACAGATGGAATACTCAACAGCTCCGCCTACAGCTTTGACGGCGCCAACGACTACATAAACCTCGGAAAAAACGTTTCAGAAAAAATCAACGAATCCAGCTTCACATGGACAGCATGGATAAACACAGAAAACACCGGCACGGTAATAGGAGCCAACCAAGACGACTACAGCAACCGCCTAATCCTCTACACACTCAACAACTCCGCCACCGACAACCACATCTACGTAAACGACGCCAACGCCGGAGGATTAGAAGGATCGCTTTCAATACCCGACAACACATGGACACACGTAGCAATCACCCTCAACGCATCCTCCAACACTTTAAGAGCTTATGTAAACGGCCGAGAAGACACAGGCGGCGACTTCCCGGCTACAACCACGACCGAGATTCAGCCCCGGGATATAATCAGCATAGGCCAAGAATACGACAGCAGCGGAACCTCAGACTTCTTCAACGGAAAAATAGACGAAGTACAGTTCTACAGCTCCGCACTAACACAGACAGAAATCCAGCAACTGTCGGAAAAAACCTCAGGAAACATGAAAACCTACTGGGAAGCATTCACAAGCGACAGAAATGTTTCAAACCTCCAGTTGGAGACGGACGTAGCATTGAACGCAGGAGAAGTCAACGTAACCGTTCTCTCCGACCCGGACAACGACTTGAAGACGGAAGAAACAAGCAACACAATTCAGCTCGACGGCTCAGGAAGCTACGCAGTCAACGGCCTATCAACAGATTCGAGAAGATTCAAACTAAGGATCAACGCCAGCTCGCCAAGCATCTCCCGTTCACCGGTGATAAAAGAGCTCAGACTCAAACAGTCAAACATAATCTACATAGGTAACGCGCTGGACTGGGACGCCGGAAACCGGACTGACATGGAACACGAAGAGATAGGAAACAGGAAAGCAGCAAACCTGAAACTAGGCTACTCTCTCCAGCCGGAACGCAGGAACATCTACAGAAGCAGAGAAAAAATACAGGCAGCGGAAGGCAACAACACTCTCAAAATCTTCTCAGAAGATCTCCACGGAAACACCAACACCTCTACAGTCAAGTTCCAGGTAGACACCCAGCCCCCCCAACTAACGCTTGACACACCTGGCAACGCCACACAGGTGGAGAGAGGCACTGTACTCAACTACACAGTCACCGACCTCAACCTTGACACGGTCAAGTACAGCCACAACGGCAACGCCAACACCACAGACTTCATCGGAAGCTACGACATAAACACTTCAGCATGGACGCTCGGCACCAACACCGTCAAACTCTACGCCAACGACACACTGGGCGAAACCACCTCAAAAACCTACCGATTCGACATCGTCGACGACAAACCACCACTGATAACACTCGACAGACCGGAAAACAACACCGCAGTAAGAAGTAACACGACGCTCAACTTCACAGTCAAAGACCCGGAGCTTGATTACGTCAGCTACAGCATCAACGGAAACCAGAACAGCACAGACTTTATTGGAAGCTACGACATCAACCTGTCACACAGCCAGGAGGAACCCATAGAAGTACAGATTTACGCCAACGACACACAGGGCAACTCCAACACCAAAAAATACAGTTTCATAGTCGACGAAACAAAACCACGGCTCAACCTCACAAAACCGGAGAACAAAACCTACACAACCAACAATATACCGATCAACTACACCGTAGACGAACCCAACCTCAACAAGACGTTCTTCTCCACCAAGAACTACAAAAACATCACCATAACAGAAAACACCACAATAAGCGTCGGACAGGGCGACAACCACCTGACACTCTACGCCGAAGACGAAGCCGGAAACCTGGACTCAGAGACAGAATACTTCTTCGTCGACAGTATAGGGCCGCAGATAACCATACAGTCGCCGGAAAACAGAACCTACCAGACCAACGACATACAAGCCAAAGTCGCACTCGACGAGAAAACACAGGCATGCCGCTACAGTCTAGACAATGGGGAAAACGTCTCCATGACCAAACAGACCAACACCAGCTTCACCACCCAGCTCCACAACATCGAATACCGCCAACACACGATCAAGTTCTCCTGCCAGGACCGGTACGGCAACTGGAACTCAAAAACCCGGAAGTTCACAGCGGTAACACCCGCAGAAAAATACTCCACTTACTGGACCACACCGATATGCACAGAAGGAAGATCGCCGTGCCGCATCAACGAAACATTCATCATCTCAAAAGACAACATAGGAACCAACGAACCCAACTCCCCGAACACGGTCGACTCCGCCAGCGACGGCACCTCAGGAACCTACAACTCAGCAGAATCAATCGAAGCAATCAACATAACAGACCTGAACGCCTCCACATTCTCCCAAAACCACACCGTAGAGGTATCGGTAAAAGCACACTGCTGGGAAACCACGCCAAGCGACGACACAGTAAACATCATCTATACAGAGACACCTGAAAACCCTAACTGGAACGTCGCCAGCTCCCAGACCTGTCCCGCAGGAGGCTTCCAAACCTTCACAACCCGGTTCCAGCTAACAGGCACAGGAAACACAACAGTCAGAGGACTCATAGAATACAACGGCGGCAGCACCACGGTAGAACAGACCTCAGGCTACGGGGACCAGGACGACGTAGTAATACCTCTAGACAACCAGCCACCAAAAATCAACAACCTCAAACCCGCCAACAAATCCTACATAGGACAGGGAGAAAACATAACATTCGCCGTAAACGACCCCGAAAACCACTTCGACACACTCAAATACAGCGTCGACAGCGGAACCAACCAGACCCAGACCTCACCGTTCAAAATCAACACGACAAACTGGACACCGGGAACACACACCGTCAAAATATACGCCAACGACACAGCCGGAAACCTCAACACCACAACACTGGAATACTACATCGACGCCAACCCGCCAAACTGGAACAACCTGACCGCCACAAGAAACAGCTCGGAAACCGACAGAATCTACACAGGCGGAAAAATCAATCTATCAGCCAACTGGACAGACCAGAACACGCTGGGAACCGCAGAACTGGCAACAAACCAGACAGGAACATTCCAAAACTCGTCGCTAGCACCACCACAAAACCTGGAAGGATCACAGCACGTCTCCAAGTTCACAGCATCAATAGGCGACAACCAAAACCAGACGCTAGGCTGGAAAATACACGCAAACGACAGCTACGGCAACACCAACACCACCACAACACAGACACTGGAAATCTGGGAAAAAGCCAACATAACAATAACCGCGCCGACAGGAGAAATCTCAGGAGCACAGGCAACAACCAGATGCAGCGTCAACAAAACACTGGACAACGACCCCGTCAAAAACTACAACGTAGAATTCCGGCTCAAAAACTCCACACAGACCTTCTACCTCGGCCAAAACCAGACAGATAAAACAGGCGAAGCCCAACTAACATGGAACACAGACAGCTACCAAAAAGGCAACTACACCGCCTCATGCAGCATCACAGCCAACACCACAAGACAGATCCAGCCAGAAAAAACAGAAGCAAACACCTCAATAAAGCTTTTAACGAAAGGAAAACTCAACGTCACACTTCAAAACCCTGCAGCAGACACAAAAGTAGCTCAGAACAAGACATTCAAAGCCAACGCAACAGTAAAATGCCTTGAATCCGACTGCGGCACAGCAAACACCTACCTGCGGTACAACCGGACAGGAACCACGCCAGAAACCCTCGTACCCGAAACAGGCAACCCGCTACACACGGTTAACACAAACAAGAAAACATGCAGCCTCAACCAGGGAGAAAACTGCACAGTACAGTGGAAAGTCAACGCATCCGGAGCAGAACACTCAAAACACGTGATCGACGTAAAAGCCAACAGCACAAACGCCAAAAAGAACCACACAGTAAACAGAAAAATCACGATCGACGTACTGCTGCTTTTAAACACAAACTACTCCGCAATAGACTTCCCGCAGGGCTACCCTGGCGAAACAGTTAGCGCGCCCAAAAACAGCGAAGGATACACGGTCTCACTCGACGAAGACTCCAACGCAGGAAGCCTATGGATGAACATGTCAAAACTCTCACTTGTCGGCGGAACAGACCAGCCAAACCAGATAATAGAACCGGAAAACACGTCATGGAGCTACAGATCCACATGCAGCTACAGCGGCAGCAACAAGTTCACAGGAAGCTTCGAACAGATAGACCAAAACTTCCAGGCAGGAGAAACCGTCAACCAGTGCTTCTGGCAGGAAATACCGTTCGGCCACTACAACGGCACCTACACAGGAACCTTAACAATAAAGGTGAACACCACCAATTAGATACAAAATGAAGAAGACGGCAACAGCAGCAATACTCGTACTCTTCATAACAGGAGCCACAGCCGTATCATTCGGAACCATGCCCTCCGAAAAAACAAAAACCACCGACTCCCGCACAGCCAACTTCTACATCGACATGATCAACACAGGCAACGAAAACCTCGAAATAGAGCTACAGACACTGGAAACAGAACAAGGCGAAACAGTAAGATACAAAATACCGGAAGAATACAGCTCAGGCTTCCAAAGCTTCATCCTGCCGCCATCAAAAACAACAAGAAACCCTGAAGAAGACACAAACTGGCTCTACAGAGGAAACGGAAAATACACAGAAACAGCAAGAATAAAAATAAGAGCAGAACGCAGCAAAGACATTCAAAACATGAACTTCAGAGTCAAAGTCAAAGCACAACAAGTAACACCGGAAAACAACTCCGCAGAAAACGTAGACCCACGCCAAGACGTAGTACAGGTCAGAACATACGGCTTCAGCTTCGGAAAACAACCAAGCCAATCCTTCGTCGACCAAGCCACAGGAACCGTCGGAAACTTTGCCGAAACAGTCAGAGACGCGTTCGGAGGAGCAGTCAACACTATAGCGCCGTCAGGAGGAGGCGGAGGAAAAGCTACGGCAGAAACCGATACAGAAGTAGGAACCCCGAACGTAACAGTAGAACAACAGCAAAAAGAAGAAAAACAGCGAGCACCGGCAGAAAACCAGGACAGAGGCACGCAACAGCTGGAAACACCAAACAACAACTCGGACAACAACATAACAGGCGACTTCACCGCTCTCCCAGGACCACAAACTCTTGTAATGCTTCTGATATTCCTGGCATCAGTCATCTACCTCTGGAGAGTGATCTAAATGAAAAAAACAGTTCTAGCGCTCTCACTGCTTTTCTTCCTGGCTAACACTGCCGCACTATCAAACATAACGGTTACAAACCAGGACAACCAGAAAAAATACTTCGAGACAGGCGACACCCTCAGCTTCAAAGCCAACCTGTCAGGAACCGAAAACGTAACGCTACGGGTAGAAAACTCTACAGAAGACGTTGTATTTCGACAGACCAGAGAAGCAGAGCAAAACATCAGTTTCAAGTTCCAAAACATCCAAGATCCGGGCAGATACAGCTACGCGCTCTTCAACCAGCAAAATGGTTTGTTAGACGGCAGTTTTTACATCGCAAGCGACAAGCCACGTATAATATCCGTAGTAAATCATCCTCTGCTGGCATACATCAATTCAAACGTAACAGTACAGATCAGAGTCCTGGACGCGCAGGAAAACGTAGAAACAGTAACGCTCAACGAGTCAGGCAACCAGAGCTTCACAGCCTCACAGGTTAGACAGAGGGACAACCTCCAAGTATTTGAAAAAAAGTTCAAACCCGAGAAAAAAACAGAATACCGCTTCAACGTGACAGCAAGAGACTCCAACGGCTTTAAGGATTTTGAAAACCATAGCTTCCAGGTATACAACGTCAGAGATCCGACTCAGGTAACGGTAGAGGTAGCGCCCAGCTGCTCCACTACGCTAGACTACTTCCTGCTTCCAGGAAACGGAAAAATAGTTCAAAACAAGACAGGAGTATTCGTGGAAATTTTATCGAACTCAGGAAACGTAGAATCCAATATAACCATCGACTACCTCGACGTAACGTTTGAAGGCGACAATCCCTGGAGCAGAGGAGAAGAAATCGGAAAAGTAATACAGAGCTATCCAGGCGAAAAGTTTCCAAACGTAAGAATCCGTGAAGCAGTAACTTACTTCGAGCTGTTCAAAGCTACGTACCAGATAGGTAACTACACCGGTAGAAGCCGTATATCCACGTCCTGTGAGGCAGGAGGCGTCAGGAACAAACGCAAAAAACTTCAGGAGTTGAACAGCAGCTACAAATGCACCAGAGACACTAACAAGTCCGACCTATTCTGTCATAACAAAACTGTGATCAGCCAGGACTACGTAGCTGCGCAGACAACCACGGCCAACTTCACAGAAACCGCAAACGTAACAATAAACAATCAGAGAAACGGTACTACAGCTTACAGTTCGGAGATAACTCTTAACGACACCGAGTACACAGCATACCTCTTTAACGCTACCTCAACCAAAAACTACGACTACTCCTGCGTCTCCGAGAACTCCGTGCTTAAACCGGAGAAATGCGGCTACGAAGGAAGCATAATACAGGACAAGAAAATTAAGATTCAAAACATCGAAGACACGGGAGAAAACGCTACATACGCACAGCTCAAAATCAACAAGGACTACGTCAACACCACGCTCAGATGCGCAGACACTGGCAACAAAACATTCCTCTGCAACTACAGCTACGACTTCATAGAACAGTTCAGCTTCTACGGAAACTTCGAAATCGTCCACTCAATAGGCGGAGCCAACCGCTCAGGCAACCTCACATCCAACAGGTCAATACCCGGAGACAACGCATCAAGAGGATCAACGCCGAGACCTGAACCCGAACCAGAACCCAAGCCAGAACCCAAGCCAGAACCAGAGATAAGCATAAACATTCAACCTGTAAAAGACAAGTACACAACACGTCAAGGCGTTTTCAAAGCCGCAGAGATAGAGGTAACCAACGTAGGAAATACCTCGCTACAGGGAATAGAACTGAGAGCCATGATAGACAAGTTCAGAGAAAGCTGGGAGGTCAGAAACGCCCGGATAGGAAACCTGTCTGTAGGCGAAACCGTGACACGCGAAGTATTCGTAAGACCGGCCAGAAACACGGATCCTGGAACCTACGTGGTTCCTGTCTCAGGTTACTACGAGGGAAGACAGTTAGACCTTGACTACTTCACACTGGAGGTTAAAAAAGCTAGCTACGTTCCAAAAATAGAGATACAGGAAGCTCCAGGTTCCTTAGAGATCCAGAAAACTGAGGAAACCGATATACCTGTGCTTATCTCCAACGCAGGTAAGAGACCGGTGGAAGGGATCGAGGCACGGCTTCAAAACGCTGAGGACTGCGTAGATTTCTCGGCCGGAACAATAGACAGGATCAGTGTAAACGGCTCAAAATCGATTCAGATGGAGTTTGAAGCCTATAACGACACCGCTAGCTGTGAAGCTACTTTAGTGGTTTCCTCGAACGACGGCGCCTACGCATTCTCCGATATAGAGATCGATATTACTCCGCAGGAAGGCTTGATACCTCCCAAACACAGGATGCCGCTTGTAGCGATTCTCTGGACTGCAGCTTTGATTGTTTACGGTTTGATAACCAAGAAGTACGAGCTGGATTACCTGTCGGTGAAGATACCTTTCATAATCCTGTTGCTGGGAGAAACCGTTATACTGTTGTACGCGCTTCAGACAGCAGGAATTCTGCCGTTGTCGGCTGTTTTACCGTTCTAGGCTTCGTAAAGCTCGAATATAAGCAGAAAGCATGCTGCCAGTATCCCTAGGTAGATTAACCAGGTGAAGAACACCGGCGCATCCAGTAGAAGCCTCAGGTTTTTCAAATCGCCTCTAAGCGATATATTGCCGACAAGCGATAGAAGCAACCCGGAGGCAACAGCGAAACCGGGTTTTCCATATCTCTCAAGTTTCTTGGAGCCGGCTAGGATAGCTACGGCTGATCCGAGGGTTGTCAGGTATCCTGAGAGGTAGAAGATCAGCTGGTTAAGCTTGTTTAATGAGCAGTGAGGTTGGACGGTTGCTCTTAAACCGTTTATAATGTTGAAGCTCCAGTTGGTTTCGTAAAAACAGTTTGAGACTGCCAAGACGATTATATGTACGGTTTCGTGGATTAGAGGCGCTATGAAAAGGTAGGAGGCTGCGAACAGTAATGTGTGGCCGGCTAGGGAATAGAGTTTTTTCTTCTTGACGGACTGTTCCAGATCGTCTAGGTGTTTTTCAGGCAACATTTTTTCGGCCTCAGCCTAGCTCTCGAACTACTCTCTCCGATAGATCGATCACGTCGTCAACGTTTTCGACTTTTACGTTTTCAAGGTACTGGTGCTGGCTCATTACCTGGAAAAAACTTTCAAGCTTCTTTAAATCTTCGTTTTCTGTTCCTTCAATCTCTTCAGCTAGTTCAGAATAGGTAAGCTCTCTTTGAATCCCGAATTGGTATTCTAGGAAGCCTTTCATCAGGTGAGCAGTCTTAACAGCTTTTTCTCTGTTGTCTAGGGATCTGTAGTTCTCCAGTATCTTCAGGGTTTGCTGCTTGTCGAATTTTTTACTGGATTTGAGGCTTTCAGGGGTTTCAACCAGTTCGTGGAGTCTCTCCTTGAATTCTTCAATTTTCTGACCGGCTCCCGATTCTTCGTCTTCCTTCTTATCTCTTACCGCTCCGGTTATAACTTCTAGGTCTTCTTCAGCTTCTTCCTCAATCTCCTGCCGTGATTTCTTTTGTTCGTCGTCTTCAAATTCCTTTTTCAGCTTTTTCAGATCTTCTAAAGAGGAATTCTGGAGCTCGGAGATGTCAACCCCGTGTTTCGCCAGAAAATCAAGTATCTCCTGTCTCTCGTCGGCTTCAACCTTTTCTACATCTCTGGAGTCTCTAGAGGGTTGTTTTTCTATATTTTCCTGAGAACGCTCTCTGTCTTTTTCACTGTCTCCCGGTTGCTCAGGTAGTTCCTCGCTAGAATCTGTCTCTTCTTCCTCGGACTTTTCTTCAGTTTTTTCACCGGTTTCCTCGTTTAAGGGTTCGTTCTCTTCGTTTTCAGGAACTATAAAGTTAGAATCCTCTTTTATGTCATCGATGCTGGAACCTGTAGCTTCCAGATGATCTAGAGCGTTTTGAATGTCGTCAACCAGCTTTTTTCTTTTCTTCAAGCTTCTAAGATGGTTTTTAACAGTTTTTCTGTTCTTCGCCCGTTTCTCCGACTCTAAAAGGTTTTCCAGCTGCTCTGTAGAAAGATGATGTTTTTTAAGAAAACTTATGAACTCTTCTGCATCGCCCTCGATTAGCTCGATCACCTGCATCTGGTCGATTTCTTCCTCTGAATCCTGGTCAAGAGAGAGCTGGAAATCTTTTTTGATGCGTCTTAAAGTTTTCTTGATGTCGTCAATCTCGTCCTTTGAATTTTCAAGTCTTTTTCCAAGCTCTAAACTTTTTTTCTCTTGTTTTAAAAGTTTTTTAGCGGTTGAACGGTTCTTTGATTTTTTCTCGTCTTTCAGAAGTCTTTCAAGCTGCTCCTCTGAAAGATCACGTTCCTCTACAAAATTTTTGAACCCTTCTACATCTCCTGAGACAAGCTCTACGACTTTTTCTTCACTGATTTCTTCAGACATAAGTTACAGCACTAGTTTCTCTCCGGTTAAATAAAGGTTTAAGGAATTACACTGAACTTTGAAGATGCCAGAACCCACTCGATAAGCAGCAGCAGAGCCGCCAAAAGGACAAACTCGTCCGAAATATCGTTTCGAACAGTCGAGGTAGAAAACTCGTCTAACGCAACGTCCAGCTCGCTGCGGGAAGAAACTGCTTTAAAACTACCTTCTGTCGCTTCACTTATATTCTTAAGCTCTTCAGTATCCAGATTAGGGAATCCTCTGTAAGTACCATTTAAAAATCTGTTAGTATCAATGGAACGGTTAGAAGCACCGATACCGATCGCATTAATGGTAACGTTGTTTGTTACAGCGAACCCTAGCGCTTTTTGAATTGAACGACCCACGTTATTTCGGCCATCGGTAATCAGAAGAAGTTTACGGCTTTGATTGGAGGATGAAAGCAGTGAAGAACCGGTAAAAATAGCGTCGCCAATAGCTGTACCTGCTTCATCACCGATGGAAATATTCTCCACAACCCTATCAACTGAAGAGTTTTTAGGCAGAAGCTTACGTTCAACACTGGCAGAACCGGCGAAAGAAACAATTCCCACGGAAGTTTTCGGCGGAAGCTTCTCAATAAAACTTTTAGTCAAATCCTTGGCGGCAGAAAACCGGTTAGGCTGGAAATCACTGGAAAGCATCGAAGAAGAAGAGTCCAACGCCACAACATAATCCGAATCAGTGGAAGGCGCCTCCCTGACAATCACAGGGTTCGAAATACCGATCAAAAGCAGCGAAATGCCTAGTAACCGCAACAAAAGCACAAAGTTGGAGGACTTGATAAACGAGCCGCCGACCACTTTCTGAAGCGTCTCATAGTTGCCAAACTTCAAAGCGCGCTGCTTCTTCTGCTGAACAGCCGCAAAATAAAAGATCACAACTAAACCGTTCAGAATCAGGAACAGATTGGCGTACTGATCCGTAAACACAATCTTCACTGCAACGCACCTCTCTCATCGAAGAAACTAAGTAATGCGGCTCCAGGCGACTCCCTGGTATCAATCTTCAGAAAGTCGGCTCCCGCCCCGATAACCTTTTTCCTAACCTTCTCCTCCTGTTTCTCAACCCTTTCCTCAAAATCTTCTCTTATTCTGGAAGTGTTTACCACCTGTTGACCGGAGGAGTTAGGCGACCCAAGCCGGACGTTGCCAGCGTCAGGAAGCTTGTAATCCCTCAGGTCGCGGACCATGATACAGAGAACGTTTTCAAACTTGCTGGAAGCCATCTTAACCCTGTCAGACCAGCCCTCGCCGGTCTCAATAAAGTCAGAAAGGACGAAGAGATAGCTCTTCGACTTGATGTTGTTAACAGTTTTATCAATCGCGGACTTAAGATCAAAGCTTCCTCCATAGTTCCCGGGATCGCTGACCTCGTTCAAAATCTTCCTGTACTGCTTCAAACCCGAGGAAGGCGTGATAAACGTTTCCTCACCGCCAAAAATCCCGATGCCAACCTTCAAACCGTTGTCAGCGGAAGCATAACTCATCGCCGCCGCCAGAACCGCCGCATACTCGCTCTTCAGTTTATCTGAGGTGCCGAACGTCATAGTGCTGGAAGCATCCAGTACAATAAACACATCCAGATCCCTGATCTCGTCGAACTCCTTAACATAGATATCGTTCAACCGGTTGGAAGACTTCCAGTCGATGCGTGAGGCGTCGTCCCCGCTTCTGTACTTTCTGAGCTCCGAGAACTCCACTCCTGAAGGCTGAAACTCCTCCAGGTACTTCAAAACAAACCTGAAGACCTCGTTGATCTCCTTGACCTCTGAATCAACTTCTTCTTTAAGATTAAGGTCGAAAGGTTTGTCAGGCATTATCTCACCGGCACACGATCAACGATATCGTCGATAATCTCCTCTTTTGAAATATCACGGGCCTGGCCCTCGTAGTTAAGGATGATTCTGTGGCGGAAGACTTCATGCACGACTTCTCTTACATCGTCAGGCTTCACAAAAAACCGTTTGTTGATCAAAGCATTGGCTCGAGCCGCCAGCGCCAGGTTAATAGAAGCTCTCGGAGAACCACCGTAATCAATCAAGTCTCCATACTCCAGGTCGAACTCCTCAGGGTTTCTGGTAGCCTCAACGAGGTCAAGGATATACTTCTTGATCTCGTCGCTGACAATAATCTCTTTCGACAGTTCCTGAGCCTCGATAAGCTCCTCACTGGTTATAACCTGGTTGAGGCCGTACTCATTCATATCCATCCGCTCAGCGTTCACATCAATAATCTCAAACTCGTTCTTCCGCTTCGGATAATCCATCACGATCTTGAATAGAAACCTGTCAACCTGAGCCTCCGGAAGCGGGTACGTACCCTCCTGCTCCACAGGGTTCTGGGTCGCCAACACAAAGAACGGCTTCGGCAGCTGATAGTCCTCGTCGCCGATAGTCACCTTGTTCTCCTGCATAGCTTCAAGCATCGCGGATTGAACTTTCGGCGGCGCCCTGTTAATCTCGTCCGCCAGGATAAAGTTGGAAAAGATCGGACCTTTCTCAGTATAAAACCCTTTATCCTCATCGTACGCCTCAATACCTACAATATCCGCAGGCAAAAGATCAGGCGTGAACTGTATACGGTTGAAGCCGGAGTCCTCAACGATCCTACCTAAAGTCTCAACCAACAAGCTTTTCCCGAGACCCGGAACTCCTTCAAGCAACGCGTTACCGTCAGCCACCAGACACGTTAAAACAGAGTCAACCGCTTCCTCCTGACCGATAATAGTTTTCTGAATCTCCTCACCCAGCTTCTGAAGCTTCTCACCGTAGAAATCCGTTTGCTCATCCAGTTCCTCACGTGAAAGCTGGGAGAAATCCTTCATACAGAACATATACGAAACGGTTCAATAAAAAAGAATCCTAGAATAGAAAGAGAAGAGAAAAAGAGGGAAGTTTCCCCTACTGTGTGGAAGCCAGCACTCTCAAAGTACCTTGATCCACTTGACCCCGAGCAACTCCCTGCGGAACGTTAACTGAAACGTTCACAGCGAAGTTCTCACCAGGCTGCATAGCTGCTTCTGAAGCTATGTTTCCTGATTGAGCCACTATAGGCGTGACTGCGCTTTCCGCTGTGTCGTTGATGACACCAGGATTGTACCTACTCCTGATCGCTGTGGTTGAAGCTCCGCCACATTCAAGCTTGACGTCGTACTGTCTCGTGGTGCTTGACGTGTTGATCCACACATCCTGAGCTACTACTCCGCCCGGCACTGATACAGGGCTGTAACTTGTGTACTCTCCGTTTACTGTTCTGAAGTCGTTGGATCCTGTCGCTGTCTGGTTGTGTGGGTTGACACCTACTCTGAACTGTCCTGAACCTGTCTGACAGCTGCTTCCTGAAGTGTTGATTGCCCAGAAGACTTCCTGTTCACCGAGTCTGAATCTTCCGTAGTCCCAGGAGTCGCTAGGTGTGAAGATGTAGCTGAGTTCGTCGGTCTCGTTGAACTCCTTTCTGTTTACGAACGTGAAGTCGCCGTTGCTATTGACCTGTAGCTCCGGATCGGACTCGGGTTTGATCTGGATGAAGTTTCCTGCGTCGTAGTTTCCTGTAACTCCTGTACCGAACGGATTACTTTGAGGTACTGAAGCGTTCATCCATACCTGGGTAATGTTGGTTGACCCTATGTTCTCCAGCTCGACGTGTGTGAAGTTTTCTTCACTGGCTGTCGCTTCGCTAAGCATTTCTCCAGGTGCTACTCCTTGGTAAGCGAGTGTTGATGGAGAAATGTCGATCGCTGTCCGCTGTGACACGTTCACTGTTACCTGTGAGTCGTCTGTTGCTGGTGACTGGGCTGCAGCTGTAACTGTGAAGAGAGCTGCTGCTAGAAAGACTAAGAGTGCTTTGCTTGTGTTTTTGATTTTTGTTCACCTCCTTTTAATCTGGTTTTTGTTTTTCGCGGTTTTGAGACGAGTAAAAGTGTTAGTTGCTGTTAGCTAAAACAACAAGGTTTCCTGTCGGAAGCGATCCTGAAACAACGCCGTAAGGTATCTTGGCTCGAATGTTCATCGTTGTCCAGTCTCCTGGAACAAGACTGCTTTTGGGAGCGCTTCCTCCGATCGTGTAGTTTACTGCGTTCATACAACTTGATCCGCTTCCTGCGGCCTGTACAGCCGGGTGGCCAGGATTCCATTTGATGAAAGTGGCTGTAGGCGGGGTGGAATCGGAGACTGCTGCTGATTCGTTGATTGCTACACAGTACTCGGTTCCTCCATCATTTGGACCTGTGTTGGCGTCTTCCACACCTACTTCTATTCCGGCTACGCCCCAGGTGTTTCCGTTGGCATCTGTAACCTGGTTCAAGGTGTAGCCGTTACAGTTTGCGGTTCCTGTTGCAGTAGTTCCTCCAACACATGCACTGTCCAGGTTTGTGGATCCTGTCTGCGTGGAGTTGTGATGGTTGATTCCTATTCTGAAGGTTGCGGAAGTCAGGTCTGTTCCTGTATCGTTCACAGTCCAGAAGTATTCTTTTGAAGTGTTTCTGAATCGGCCGTAGTCCCAGCCGTCAGGAGTACTTAGGTAGATTATGTCTTTGTCGTTTCTTCCTGCGACCTGGTCGAGTCCGAACTCTTTACGTTCAACGAAGGCGTTTCTGTCTGTAGAGGTTGAGTTCCTGTCCAGCGCGATGAAGTTGCCTGAGTCGTATGCTGAGGCTGAGCCTGTTCCGAAAGGTCTTTGATCCGGTGCTGTTGTATTGAACCATACGTCGGTTATGTCTACCGATCCCAGGTTCTCGATCTGGATTCGACCATATCCGTTCTGCTCTTCCTGTGGACCGGCCAGGCTTCCGGGTTCCACCATTGACGATCCGGTTCCCCACGCAAATGTCTGGGGCTGAATGTCTACGATTGTCCGCGAGGAAATGTTCACACTGACCTGTAAATTGTTCTGTGTGTCTTGAGCCGAGACTGTTGAAATTAGAAATAGCAGTGATAGGGTTGCGAGGAGGGCTTTAACAGTGTTTTTCCGGTGTAAGTATTCTTTCATATTTGGTTTGACCATGGTTGCGAAGCTGTTGTTCTGGGCTCCCCCTCCAGATTCCCCTTCGCTTATTCTCAAATAGGCGGAGCTTGTTTAAAAAGATGCCGTCTCTTAACCTGTCAAGTTAATACTGATGCGCGTGCGTGAGAGCAGCGGCAGAAACCACTTTAAAACCCCTTTCACAAAAACTAGGTAGGGGAGGAAGTTCAGACCAAGGAGATACCTGAATGAAGAAAATTCTATTCCTAACACTGGCAGTACTGGCAGCGACAACCCTTTCAACAGGATATGTAGGAACAGCTCCCGGAGTAATGGATTTAGGGACGCTGGAGAGAGGTAAATCGTACGAAGCCAAATTCTACATACTTACAGACCGTAACAGTCCGTTCCTGATAAGGCCGACATATGAACGCCCCAATAACAATATACTGAAGGGAGGTCCTAGAAAGCGGTACGACTACGTTCCTTCCAAGGCTTCTGAGGAAGATATAAGCGACTGGATCTCTTTCAGCCAGGAAACCTACCAGGTAGATCCTGACAATACAAGAACTATCAACCTGGCGGGAGGCGGAACTGCCCGTTCAAGTAAAACCGTCGAGTTCACCGTTTCAGTCCCTCAAAACGCTGAGCCAGGCTACCACGCCGGCGCGATCAACCTGAACCCGGACTTCGGCGGCGGAGGAACAGGGACGACCTCTGTACAGACTGTAGGCCTGACACAGTTCGTTTTTGTCTTCAAAGTACCTGGAAAAGCCGAGAGAGACCTTAAAATTCTGGGTGTGAACGGTAAACGCGCAGGACCCGGTAAAGCCCGTATCGATTTCTTAATGAAGAATAATGGTACTGTTACAACCGGTATACAGGCCGCTGAAACCACTATTTACAACCAGATGGGTAACAAGACAGGCGAAGTTCTGGTAGGCGGAGGATACCTGGCGCCCGACGAGACAAGGATCGTGAAGACTTTCTGGACCGAACAGAACATAGAGACAGGGAAGTACCGTGTCGAAGGAAACATGGACTACATAACCGGTCAGGCGTATATTGACAGTTCGATAAAGATACCGGAGGAGATCCAGATCACGCAGACATCGCCCGAAGAGGAGGGCCAGGTTCCGTACTGGGTCATCGTTGTAGCGCTGCTTCTGCTGGCGTCGGTAATGTACTACTTCGAGATCAACCCGGTGACAATCCTGGGAGTGGTCGGGTTCCTGACAGCGGTATCGCTGATACTGTTGACAGAGCTTCCAGACCTGCTTTCAGGGATACTTTTAATACTGGTAGTTGGCTACATATTTTATAGGTGGATATAGATCGATCTAGAAAACTTAGGCTTGGAAAAAATAGAAAAGAACAAAGCTGCAGCCGCCGTAGTAGGGGCTGTGATTGTTCTCGTAGCCATACCGCTTCTGATCTCGGCACTAACCGTCAACACGCAGACACGGGTTTTCAACGCTCAAGGAACAGCAATCGACACAACAGACAATCGGACCAAGGACATCGGCATAGTAACCAACTCTCAACTCAAGTTCGGTAGAATACCGGTCAAGTCTGAATCAATAAAGTTCCTGCAGGTAAACTCGACAAAAGAGTCAGTAGTCACGCTTAGATCAACAGGAAACATTTCAGAAGCCCTGGAGTTTGACGAAAAACTCAGAGTCAAAGGCTCACAGGAACTTGAGATCGGATTCAACGCCACAGAAGCAGGAACTTACGAAGGAAAGGTCAAGATGAAAATCCGGACACCTACCAACGCAATAGGACAGGTATGGCTAGACCTAACCGCTTAACCGTTTTAACCCTTTCTTTCTTATTCTTACTGGGAACAGCGACAGCTATACAGTTTGAAGTAGATATCACAGGACTGACCGGTCAGAACACCGTTAAATACAATTATACAGAGAACGTAGGAACAATTCAGAATATTACAGCGATTGTGGAAAACACTGGTTCGATTGGCTGCAATTACAGGCTTAAAGCGGATTTTAACTACAAGAATACTACTGATACGCAGTGGTCAGCACCCAAAGCTCTCTGGCCGGGAGAAACCGCTGTTTTGGATCTTCAATACGTACCATACAACTACACTGGTAATGTTTCAACACGGTTAAGCCTGGCTTACTGCGGAGAGACAACCAGGCTGTCAAACTTTACGTTTAAAGCAAGGAAAAACATTTCCACACAGAAAAACGTAGAGACGCAGCTACTGAAGGTTGAAAAGGAAAGCTCAAGGATCAAGACAGGCGTGGAAAAAGGCTTAATGGTGCCGAAGGATAAACCCGCTAAATGGAAGGTCTCAACGGTCAGAATCAGGAACGGTGAAGCGGAACTGGAATACGAGCCGACATTATTCAACGAGAAGAGAACGCTAGAATACTATATACTCGACGAGAACAGGACTGTGGTGGGAAAAACCTCTATCAGCCTAAATTACGAACCCGGCATCCTCCAGAAAGCATTCAGGAACAAGTGGAAGATCCTGTTGCTGGCGTCGTTACTGTTGAACGGTTTGCTTCTGCTGAAAATTATGGGGTTTAAGGATCGAATAGTTGAAACCTTTAAAGAGAAGGAACTCCCCATACATAAATAATGGCTTCCAAAACCCTCCAAAGATTCTTCACACTTCTAACAATCACGGCACTCTTCGCTGCCACAGCAGCCGCAGCCTCCCTAAGCCTGGACAAACACACGATCTGGATCCACAAAGATGTGGGCGACGAAGTAGCCATAACGGGAAACTTCAACTGCAACAGCACAGACCCAACCATCAGTCTAATACATAACGGAGAACCACTTAAAGGAGGAAAAACAGTTTCAGGAGATAGCTTCAGCTACGAAATCGGCACAGACCTTCTGAAAGAAAACACAGGCGATTACAAGGCCAGACTAAGCTGCGGAAACCAGGAAAACGAAAGCTTCAAGGTCAACCACTTCCAGCTCAAAAGAGTAGACACGCCGGCAGAGGTCAAAGCATACAAAGGAAGCGACGTAACCTTCTATCTAAAAGCACTGATAAACGGAGAAACCGTAGATCTCTCGCCAGGCGAAGTAGAGCTAAAAACAGAGTTCAGGACAGGAGAAAAACTTCAAAGCAGTCCGACAAACGACAAAAAACTCTTGAGAGTAGACGCAACCATACCGGAAGAAGGTGTTTCAGGCCAGAAATCGATCTTCACCGGTATTAAGTACAAGCCAGGAGGTTTCACGGTCAACACGGAGACACCGCTGATGCTGGATATCAAACCGACCTGGCAGCGCAAAATAGTAAACAAGACACCGGAGAACGGAGAGATAGCCTACCAGAACCTAAAAAAACTCTACGTAGAGGCATTGATCACCAGAAAAGGAGAAAAACAGAATGATCTGCTGCCTGAAGACTTCTACCTCAAGATAAAGGACATGGAGACGGAGAACAACACTGTTATAGAGAAATACATGAACAACAAGGTCGTAGGCTCAACGTATCTGGGACCAGGAACTTACGGCCTAAAGCTGAACAAGATACCGGAGCTGCCGCTAGGACGTTACAAGTTCATCATAGGCCTGAACAAGAACGGCGGTGTCAACATAACGGAGTTCCAGGTCTCAAAATACATACTTTTCGAAGGAGCGATAACTGACGCAGCAGGGAAATCGGTGGACGGCCAGATAACGTTCGACAAAGAAGGATTCTCACGCAGAGTAGACGTGAAAGGAGGAAAGTACTCCGCCAATCTATTACCCGGTTCATACAACTTCAGCATCAGCTTTCCGGAAGCCAGGCTCTCACTGAAAGGAGTGACGCTCAAAGAATCCAAGAACACGGTTCAAAACGGTGTGGCGGTCGGAAACATCCGCTACGATGAAATACCTATAGGAGAAGTATCAAAATCCATGGAAGGAGTAACTGTTGCGAACGCTGTAGCTGTCTGGTTCGGCTACCCGTTTGAAGAAGGAAGAATGTCGCTGGAATACGACACAAGCAAAGTTAACCCTTCCCGGCTGGAGGTCTACGAATGCGTGGGCTGGAACATTAACGGCGTCAGCTGTTACTCGGGCAGCAAATGGAAACAGGTAGAGCTCCAGAACTCAGATATACATCCTACAGTGGGAAGAGTCACTTTCCCTGTCTCAAAATACAACGCCACAGGCTCCCCCATCCTGATGAACGGTTATATGGTTGTCAAGATGACCCCTCTCACGCTTAACAGCTTCGAACTCTCAAGCGACAGGGTGGAGAAAGGAGGAAACCTGAACATACAGGGAAAAATCACGACACCGTCAGAACAGGAAGTCGCCAACGCCAAGGTAACAGTGAAAATCCTGAACAGCAAAAACAAACCGGTAAAATCAAAAGACTTCGTCACCAACGGCAACGGACTGTTCTCAGGCTCGATAACCGCTCCCCAAAAAACAGGAGTATACAGTTTCAAGGTAATCGCGGAGAAAAAACCGTACTCCCGATACGAGAAAAAACTTAAGACAACGTTCCAGACCTACACATCCAAAGAACTAACACTTCAAGCACCGGACACCACACAGTTCTACGTAGGAGACGTCTCCAGATCCGAGCTAACAGTACTCAACTCAGGTCAGGCAACGATCAAAGACGTCAAGCTATCGGTTAACGGCTTCAACAACAACTGGTACAACTTCACCAGACAGAGCTGGGATAAACTAAAGCCTGGAGAAGCCAAGAAATCAGTGTTAAACGTTGAGCTCCCCTCCGACTACTGCAGCAACAGCTGTAACAAGTACAAGACAGTGAAGCTGGAGGTCACAGGTCAGGCAGGAGGAAAAGTAAACGACCTGGTCTCGCTTCAGGCCCAGATAATGAAAGATAAACCCGCACAAAAGAAATCCAGCTCCAAAAAACAGGACTCGGGAGGCTCGCTGGCGGACAGCCTTCCATCCGGCGACTTCATCAAGGAACAGAGCGACTTCAACCTGGTGATCGGAATCCTGACCGTGTTTATACTTGTACTGGCGACAGCCATCAAAAAGAAGAAAGGAGACGGCAGAGGAGGAAGAGGCAGAGACAGCTACAGAAGCGGCGGAAGAGGCGGTTCAAGAGGCAGAACTTCTTCAGGAGTAATCGATGTAGAGCCAAAAAATTCAGGTCCGGCTCTTGATTCAGAGAGCTCGTCAACGAATACAGTCAGTGAAGAAGAGAAACAGCAGGGCAGCGGCGAAGAAAATGTCTGCGGGGAATGCGGCGAAAGCTTCGACTCCTCCGCAGCATTAAGAATCCACAAACAGAACTCACACTAAAAAATTATCTGAAAGCAATTTTAGTCAATTTTTCTCTTCAAATCGTTTACTATCCGTTTTACAGGCGCCAGTTTAGGTCTTTCGAACTGTCTGCCGTCCAGATCCGCCGCCAGCTCTTTTATCTGAAGTGAGGCTTCTGCGAACGGTTCGTAATGCAGCAGCGGCGTGTTTTCGAACAGGCTCTCCTTCATTATGTTGTCGTGAGGAATCTTCGCCATGATGTGTGACTCTGTCATCATCTCGATCTCCCGCTCTATCAGCTCTTTGGAGGGATCGTCCTCTACCTTGTTGACTACGGTGCCTAGAACCGGTTGCTGGAACTGTTTCGCCCGTTCAATTATCTGTGCGGCGTTGATTGACGCTGTCTGTGTCGGCATCGTGATGATGAGCAGTTCGTCGCATGCCTGCATAATGGATTCGACGTTGCTGTTGAGTCCGGGCGGCGAGTCGACTATTACGTAGTCTGAGCGTTTCTTGGCTTCTTCCATCATTCTTCTGATGTTTGTTGTATCCGGTTCTACCTCTGAGATCTCGTTGGAGGATACGGCGGCTTTTATCCCTGCTGGATGCCTGAATATAGCTTTCTCCGGGTGTGAGTCGCCTTTTAGTACGTCCTGTACTTTTACAGGGTGTTCGTACCGTCCGAGGTGTACTCCCAGGTTGGATGCGGAGAAGTCTGTGTCTATTATGGTTACTTCGTTGCCGAATTCGCTTAGCGCGATTCCTAGGTTGACTGATAGGCTAGTCTTTCCTACGCCGCCTTTGCCGGATACCAGTCCGATTACTCGTCCTTCGCTCATTCTACAAAAGTTTAGAATCTCGCGGTTAATAAATACACCGTCGCTGGCGGCTGGAACCGTACACCTATATAAATTTTTGTGAGTTATTAGTGGTTATGAACAAGTTAATTGGTTTGGCGGTTCTCGTACTCGTGGCTGGAATAGGCTTACTGGCGTTTACAGGAGCCAGCAGTATCGACTTCAAAGATCTAGAGACAGAGTGCAGATACAACAAAAACCCGCAGGGAGAGTTCAGGCTCGCTGAGGACAACTCGCTTCACTTCAAAGGCAACTTCCCGGTAAACACGATTAGCTCGGATCTAAGCTTCTCGTACAGCAAAGGTTCAACAATCACGTTGAACATCAAAGCAGAGGAGACGGAGAAGCCCGACAGCTTCTATAATAACTGTGTTGCGTCAGTAGTTTACGACGCAGAGACACAGCCTTTGAAGCCTGGAAGATACAAGGTCCAGCTGAAGCACGACGGCAAACAGGTTGAAGAACAGATTATCGACGTTGAAGCCTAGTTCAGCGTGTAGAAAACCTCTCCTTCCTTAACTTTTGTTTCTATTCTACCTTCTTTAGCCAGCCAGCCCAGAGCCTGGTGAAGGCTTCCTCCATCAATCTTGGAAGGCAGATGGTCCAGCATTTTTTGCGCGGTCAGCGCTCCGTGATCCTCTAAGACAGATTCTACTCTATTGGCGGGTGCGCCGATCATCGACTCCAGATCAAGCTCCATGTTCTGCTCCTCGGAAGGCTGCCAGTCGGAGAGCGCCTCAGAAGTATACTCGTTGAGTGAAACCGATTCAACCTCCAGCTCGTAAAGGTAGTCGAAAACCGTTTTAGGTACTTCCTGTCCGATCTTCACCGCTACCGAACTATTCTGGGCTCTGGCACGCTCCACAAATCGTTTTAAACCGGTTGTAACGGCCTGGCTATAATTTTCTTCCTCCAGGTTGTCCGCGAACCCGTCCAGGTCGAATATAAAGCCGTCGAAAAGTTCTCCGAGAACTGAGGCAGAGAAAACGTTCGAAGGCTTCGATACAGCCATGTAGACCTCTTCTGCCAGATCCTCACGTTTCAGTAGGCCTTTAAGCTCCTCTGCCTTGTCCAGACTGGTTGAAGGCACAACAGGTTTAACGTTGTCAAGCCCCTTCTCACGGCATTCTTTCACTGTTTCAATATCGATTTCATCCTCCATCTCCAGCAAAAGCTTTTCAGGGTAAATTCTGGCAGCTTCCTGCTTTGCTTCCTCCTCGGAGATTTTAACGCTTTCTAGATAGCCGTTGAAGCTGCTGAGAGCGTCCGTATCCAGTTTTCCGTTGTCAAGATCTATCAAAGGTTTAAACTTCTCGACCCAGCCGGTGTCTATCTCCGTTTTTTCACACCGGTTATAGATTTTAGCTTCTCCATCGATCATTTTGATCGTTGCTTTCTGGTTTTCATGTAGCTTTGAGGTCGCTGAGCCAGATCCGTGTATGATTTTAACGTTTTTCTCCAGTAAAGGTTCCATCCGCTCCAGAGACTCTTCCTGGTTTAATACAACCGCGGAAACATCTTCAAGATCGTCTTTCCGGATCTGTGAGGCGTTGTCCGCGACTAAAATCTCTGAGACTTGTTTCTTCTGTGATTTGTTGTTTCTAATAGTTATTTTGCCTGTTGTTACTCCGCTTCCTAGGGCTTTTCCTTCAAGTATCGGTTTATCTGAGTTTAGAAGCGCTAGTTCGGGTTTTTGACTGAAATCAACCTGTTTTATCTCCTGGATGCTTAACTTCTTTGTTTTCGGATCGTATATCCAGTTGGCGCTAAAGCTTTCCATGTGTTCGCCGATTTTGGATGCGTAGTTGCCTAGTTCTCGTGCCTGGTTGTCTGTCAACGTGCTCTCGCCTCCTTCAGTTTCTTCCCGTACAGTTTCTCCGTCTTTGAACACGTTCCTGTATCTCTGTTTCTTAATGTTTCTATTCAGTAGTTGTCCGGATTTTTCGAATAATCTATACCTGTCCAGCTTGATTTTATTCTTTTTCTGATGGTTGAAGCCTTTTCCGGCTTCTAGCTCTATTATATTGTCCTGTAGTTTGTTTATGCTGCCTGATACAGGTTTTTCAGGTACTTTCTGTATTGTGAGTGCTGGAAGGTTTCGGTACAGGTTTTTCTCTCCTTTCTCGTCTTTTAACACGTTTTCTCGGCTGAAGAATCCGGCGAAGCTTTGTTTGATCTTTGCTTCGATTTCTGATGCTGAGCTTTCTGAAAAGTTTTTCTTGTTGTCTGAAATCGGCGAGTGAAGTGTTAAAGTGTAGAAACCGCTGTTTTCGTCAAGTTTTTCTATTATTTCCTGTATTTTTGGCAGGTTGGCGTTCTGTATCTGGGCTTGTATCTGTCTGAGTCTTGATTCGATTGCTACTGTTTTTTCTTCGTTTATATTACGTTTCAGATCTTCTATCTTGGGTTTAAGCCGGTTTTGGTCCAGTAGCTGCTTGAAGTAGCTTGGTCCCAGGATCAGTGTTTCTGAAACCGGTATTTCGTTTTCGAGTTGGTTTAGAAGCTGTAGTTGAGGGAATTCTTCGAGTTCCTGGTCGGTATTTGCTGTTTCGAGTGTTTTCAATCCGCCCATGTATTTGGTTAGAGTGTTCTGGAATATAAAATCAGGGTTTTTTCGGTTCGCTTTTTATTCTTCAGCCGGTAACTCTGGTTTAATGTATCTGCTTTTTTCCCACATCACGGTTTTCAGCATTCTGTTCATCGCGTCCGTCTTTGACCTGAAGACTACTGAGGTACCGGATGTCTTCCCAGCAGCAGGGATTGTAGGCGGTATAGTTCTTCATCTAATGGCGTCTCTCCCGCAGCTCAATATAGACACTCTTTTCAGCATCCAAACCTTATTGACCAATCCTGTAACCTATTTTCAAGCTCTGGGAGATCCATTGCTGCTAAGCCTGGTTGTAGGAGTTGTCTTCAGTATTATAGGCTGGTCTATGTACTTTACAAACATGTGGGGTGGTGCGGATGCGTTTCTGCTTTCCATGATCGGTTTTGGAGCGCCTTTCCCGGTTTCAGGCGTTCAACTGCTCTATCCTATGGAGTTCCTGTTCAATATGGTGTTCGCAGGCTTCCTGTACACGATGGTATTTGCGGTCTATAAAGCAGCCTGGCGCCCTGAAGTGTTTTCTCTGACCCTTAAAAAAATTGAAGAAGAGAGAAAACGGGTTTTGGTAGAGGTTTCAGCTGTATCGGCTTTTTCACTGGTTAACATGATACATAGCCCGGTTGTCGGAGCTTCAACCTTTGTAATGTTTCTACTATTGATCATTGTCTACAGATTTCTGATGGTTATCCAGGAAGAAGTCATGGTGGAGGAAGTAGCTGTAGAGGAGCTGGAAGGAGGCGAGGTACTGGGTAAAGAGGAAGAACTGGGAGGTAAAATTAAAGGCATTACAGAAGAGGAAATAAAAGAGCTAGATAAGGATGAAGTAGAAATTAGAGAAGGAATTCGATTCGTACCGGTGTTTTTAATAGCGTTTCTAATTACAGAGTTTACTTCAGGGTTCCTGCTACTATTCTACCTGTTTAACTGATAATTGTTACGTCTTCAGCTTCCGAACGTGGAACCTGCTTGGTCTGGATCTTTTGCTGAAGCTCATGAATCTTCTCCTGGTTCTTGATAACGTGTTCAGCCAGGTTATCGATCTTTTGTTCAATGTCGCTCGATACTTCCTCTTCTTCAATACTTTCTTGATCTTCTGAAGTTCCTTCGCTCTGTAAATCTTTAACTTTCTCTTCAAGCTCTTTCACGCGTTCAGACTTCTCCTCATCGTCTTTAACCTGTCTCTCGGCAAGCTTCTCGTGGAGATAGTCTATCTCGTCTTCTAACGCCTCAATATAGCTCTGATTGTCGAGTATAATGTCTGTAAGGTTCTCTATCTTCTCTTCAACCTCCTCTTCCTGATTCTCTACACGCCTTTCAACGGCTTCCAGGGATTCTTCAAACTCTTCATGCCGTTCAATAGCATTAATTTCAGCTTTCAGCTCCTTCTCCAGGCTTTCAAGGTTTCTCCTGAAGTCCTTCCTTATCGAGGCTGCTTTATCCTCCAACTCAGATTTCTCTGCGGACTTACGATCTATCTCACGAATCTTCTGCTCTACATCATTCTTAAACGCTTCTAACTGGTTGTCATCGCCACGTTCAAGGTCTTCAACTCGTTTTCTAAGCTCTTCAACTTCTTTAACACGTTCCTCTGGCGTTTTATCCTCTATCTTCTCCAGTCTTGACTTGATCGATTTCAAGTCAAACTCTATGTGAGAAAGATCAGAATCCTCCGTCTCAACGGTTTTTACCTTTTCAACTGTTTTTTCGTCGCTTTCCTGTTGCTTAAGCTCATCTAGTTCTTCTTTAAGGGTTTCCAGCTTGGCAATCCTGGCTTTAACGTCCTGTAAAGTATTGTAGTTCGATCTAACTGCTTTCTTGTATTTTTCAGGTATTTCGCCGGTTGACTGAAGCTTTTCAATCCGGTCCTCAAGCTCTTCTACTTTTTCGTCGACCTTGGATTCCTGGGAGCTTGATTCCGGCAGGTCACGCTGTTTAAGCTCCTTCACCTGTTCGTAGAGATACTCCAGTTTTTCGTGGACTTTACCCTCCTTGTACTCTTCCTTGATCTGTTCGACCATGTTGAGCCGTTTCTCCAGCTCTTCCTGATCCATATGGTTCAGCATTTCCTCAACTTCCTGTACTTCGTCTTTCAGCGACAGAGACTCAAGCTCCGCCATCATATCCCTGTCTTCGATCTCCTTGACTCTTTCCTCAAGATCGTCTATCTCTGACTCTATACCCTTCAACTCTTTCTCAAGCTTCTCCTTGCTGATTTCAGAACTCATCAATCGTTATTTGTAGAATTCCGGATTTAAAAC
>JBDGSH010000074.1:0-4285 GCA_042217665.1 Candidatus Nanohaloarchaea archaeon | reverse complement strand
CCCACAGATAGCCAGGTCTCTCAACCAACCTACACGAGGTTTTTGTATCTACGCACCCCTGCATAAACCATGGAGATCACCAGCCTCGACATGTCCATCCTCATAGAAGAACTGGAAAACCTGGAAGGCGGGCATGTCCAAAAAGTATACCAGCGAGGAGAAGAGCTCACAATAGAAATCTACATCGGCGGAGAAGGCAAAAAACGCCTCATCGCAGGCACAAACTACCTATTCACAACCAAATACAAACGCGACAACCCGACACGACCCCCAGGCTTCTGCATGGAGCTAAGAAAACACCTAGGAAGAATCGACTCAATAAAACAGAAAGGATTCGACCGCATACTGGAAATCAAATCAGGAGACAAAAAACTCATACTGGAACTGTTCGGAAAAGGCAACTTCATACTCACAAAAGAAGGAAAAATTATAGGCGCATTAAGACAGGAAGAATGGGCAGACAGAAAAATTTTAACCGGCGAAGAATACGTCTACCCGGAACCAGCCGACGACCCACGCCAGATGGACGACTACATAAAAAACCTGAGCGAAGGAGAAGTAGTGAGGAAGATAGCATCCGATCTAAGCCTAGGCGGCACCTACGCAGAAGAAATATGCGCCAGAACCGATGTAGACAAAAACAAACAGGTAGAAGACCTCTCAAACCAGGAAAAACAGAGGCTCAATACAGAAATCAGAACAATACTGGAGGAGGAACGGTTCCCTGTAGGCTACTACGACGGAGAAGACCCTGAAAGACCGGCACCGTTCAAACTTGAAACCTACTCCGACTACAGAGAAAAAGAGTTCGAAAGCTTTTCAGAAGCGCTCGACGAACACTTCTACACCAAGGAAAAACGCAGAGAAGAGAAAAAGAAAGAGAAAAAATTCCAGGAAGAAAAACAAGGCTTAGAACGGCAGAAACAACAGATGCAGCAGAAGATCGACGGACTCAAAAAATCGTCGGAGCAGAAACGGGAAGACGCGGAAGCCATCTACGAAAACTACACGACGCTGGAAAAAATAAAGCAAAACCTTGAAAAAGGCGTCAAAAAGCATGGCTGGGATAAAACCAGGGAAAAAATACAGCAGAAACAGGAAGAAGACGACACACCCGAGGAAGTCCAGCGTATCAACTCGTTAAACGAGCAGGAAGGATTTGTCTCTGTAGACGTAGGCGACAGAAACCTGAAGATATACCTTTTCCAGGACCTGGAAGCAACCGCATCAGAGTTCTACGACAAAGCCAAGCAGTCAGAACAGAAGATAGAAAGCGCAGAAGAAGCATTGAAAGACGTAGAAGAAAAACTGGACGACCTGGAAAAGGAAGACATAGAAATACAGCCAATGGAGGACAAGACCCAAAAAAGAAACAAAAAATGGTTTGAAAAATACCGATGGTTCCGCAGCAGCGAAGACCACCTTGTAATAATCGGCAGAGACGCACAGACCAACGAAATGGCGGTTAAAAAACACATGGAGAAAAACGATCTCTACTTCCACGCCGACTTCGACGGAGCTCCAGCAGTAGTAGTTAAAGACGGCCAGGAAGCAGGAGAAAAAACCAGAGAAGAAGCTGCGAAAGCCGCCGTCACGTTCACCAAGACATGGAAAGCCGGGATCGGCAGCGACGACGTATACTACGTAAACCCGGATCAAGTCACACAGGAACCTGAGCCAGGAGAATACCTGGAAAAAGGAGCGTTCGTAATACGAGGAGACCGTGAATACATACGCAACGTTTCAGTAGAGGCAGCCATAGGAGCCTACAAGATAGAAGGCGAAGAAGTACCGTTCTGCGGGCCCGAATCCGCTGTAAAACACCACTGCGACAACTTCATCAGTTTAAAACCAGGCAGAACCAAAAAATCAGAGCTGGCGAAAGAGATACAGTCCAAGCTTCAGGAAAACGGCCGAGAACTTGACCTGGACTACATAATCAGAGCGCTGCCGCCAGGAAAATCTGATATAAAATAAAGGGAGAAAAACTTTACAGAGAGAAAATGGAATCCGTCAAACACGCGCTGATCTCAACACTGTTCGCACCGCTATTCATATACTACCTGTTTCCAGAGCTTACATCGATCAGCTTCAGCCTTCTACTGATCTACGCAGTCGCAACAGGCGTCCTAATCGACCTAGACCACTTCCTCATCACACTGATACGTGACAAAGACCTGAAAGAACTTAAAAACGCCTTAGAAAACCCAAAACTAATACTAACAGATAACGAAGCAGTATTCGACCAGACAATACCGGAGAAAGCCCGCTGGACCAGCCACACAATCGTTCTAATTCTCGTACCGCTGCTTATCTTCACACAATCGCCAAAACTCGGAGTACTGACCTTCCTGGTGCTTGATCTCCATATAGCAGCAGACGCATACCAGTTCCTCCGTGAACACGACTTTCACATCTAGAAAGGTGAAAAAATGGAAGAACACGTAGGAAAACTGAAGAAAGCACTCAGAAAAGACACCAAACAGAGATTCAGAGAGAAAACCAGAGAAGGCGCAGAAAGACTCAAACAGAGCATAAAAGACAACGAACTAGACAACCAGGACTTCACAATAGGCATGGAGCTGGAAACATACGTCATAAACCAAGAAGGCGATATAGCAACGCTCAAAAACAGTTTTTTCAAGCAAACACCAGCCAAACCTGAGCTAGGCCTTCAAAACATCGAGATAAACGCAGAACCACAAAAATTATCGCCAAAAGGAGTGAAAAAACAGAAACAGGAGCTGAAAGAGAAGAAATCAAAGATTCAGCAAAAGCTCCAAGAAAACAATAGAAAACTTTTGCTCGACTCAACCTGGACCCAACACCCGCAGCCGGAAGAATACCTGACAAAACATTCAGAAAAAGAAGGATTCGTTTTCCCGGAGAACATGAGAAGCGTAACACGCTACCACGGAATTGACAACGCAGTGCTGGAAAGACTAAACGGAGAAATCAAGTTTTCCACCGCAGAAGTAAGTTACAAGTTTCCATCCATTCTCTTCGAATGCCTAGCCACCTCAATGCAGCCCCACCTCCAGATACCCGACACAGAACAGTTCCCAAGCTACTACAACTACGCAATCAGAACAATGGCTCCGCTACTTGCGTTAACATCTAACTCGCCTTTCATGCCGCCCGAACTCTACGAAAACCCTTCCGAAGAAACAGTTGAAAACAGCTACCACGAGCTGAGAATTCCTTTATTCGAACAAGCAGTAAACACATCCGAAGAGTACAGCAGGAAAATATGCAGAGTTCCGGACGACCTGGAAAACCTGGAAGACGCTGTAGACGGTATACAAAAAGATGAAACATACCATCCCTGGCTCAGAGAATGGTCAGATCCAAAAAACGGGTTTAAAGACAGTTTCTGGGAGTTAGAGTACAAACGAGGAACGTTCTGGCGCTGGGTCCGCCCCGTGTTTGGAGGAGAGGAGGTGGAAGACGCCTGTGGAGAAAAATCCGTGCGGATAGAATACCGGCCTATACCTACGCAGCCAACCCTGAAAGACAATATCTCGGTCCAGCTGCTTGTAAACGGACTTCTGATCGGGCTCAAACAGAAACAACATCCTTTAAAACAACAGAGCTGGGAAAAAGCCAAACAAAGCTTCTACAACGTCGTAAAAAACGGTTTAAACGCCGAAATACACTGGGTCAACAGAGACGGAGAGAAAACCACAGAAAAAGAAGAGATCTACACGGAAATCTTCGAACTAGCGGAGAAAGGTTTGAAAACACAGGGATTCACTGAGAAACAGATACAACGACGGCTTCAACCGTTGAAAAAACGTTGGAAACAGCGAAAAACACCAAGCGCCTGGAAAAAACAGAGAGTCAAAGATGAAATCGGGAAAGGAAAGAGCTTCACAGACGCAGTCAAACAGATGCAGCAGGACTACTACAGACTTAGCCAAAACGCAGAAAGCTTCATCGAATCGTAAACCAGGACCAGGTTTAAAATCATCAACACCCAGCACACAACCACAAGCCAAACTCTAAAAGCCACCGAAACGTAGCTAAGAGTTGATCAAATCCGAAGTTCCGAGAAAACTAATCGCTAGAAGTTCGGCAGGGTCGAAAACACTCTAGAGTTTTCTCGACCCAAAAGCCACCGAAGTGTGGCTTGCGATTGATCGAACTTATCGCTAGAAGTTCGGCGGGGTGGTTTAGCGGACTATAATCGTACAGTGGGGCTGTACGGACCCGAGTTCAAATCTCGGCCCCGCCAAGATTTGATATCTTGCAGAAAACTCTGCGAGTTTTCGAAGGGTTCAAATCG
>JBDGSH010000073.1:0-3751 GCA_042217665.1 Candidatus Nanohaloarchaea archaeon | reverse complement strand
GACTGTAAACATCCTGGAATCCAAGGCCCTTGTATCCAGGTCCTCCGAAGTAACGTGCTAAGGCTCCTGCTCCAAGGCCTGGAGGGTTCTCTGGACCTCTTCTATCCCTGCTATCTGTCTTCTTGTTCTTCGGATCCTGCTTATCCTGGTTGTCCTGCATCTTTTGATCTGTCTCTGTTTCAACCCTTTTCACACCAGAGAGCTTGAACCTACTGACCCCTGAAGGCCTCAAGCTCGCTTCATCTGTTTTATCCTGGAAGTTTTGTATCGTGTTAGCAACCTCGTCATATCCTTGATCTTTTGCAGCTTCCTGAACTTTCTCCACGTTGCTCTTTCCCTGTTTTGTCCCTGAAGTACCTGTAACTACTATCTGCGTCGGTTCTCCTGAAGAAGGATCTGTAACTGTATCCGATCTGACCTCTACAGTTCCTCCGCTATCAGTCTCTCCTTCTATTATTTTCTTGCTTTCTGCCTGGATATTCCCTGCGTCAAGGCCGTACTTTTTCTCTATCTCTTCTATCCTGTTGTTGATCTGTGTCTGTTTCTCTGCCTCTCCTTGGGTAAGAGGGTTGCTCTCACCTCTGTAAAGAGCTTCCTCCTTGTTCTTCAGCTTCTTGATCTTCCTGACAGCTTCGCCCTTGCTTTCTACCATTGACCTTCTAAGACCTAGACACCTGTATGCAGTTTAAAAGAACTTCTTCACGGAGAGAAAGAGTTTGTTGTCGACAGGAATATTCGACTATATTCAAGTTAGATCTCTGTAACTCGGAGGTAAACGATACTTCTTCCTGTACCCTCCACCATCAATCCCCACCTTTTCCTCCTGGAGATCCAATTCTGTGTCTAGCTCAGATATATAATCTCTGACCGTGCTCTCAGAAAGACCTGTTTCCTCAGCTAGCTCACGTGAAGAAAGAAACTCTTCAGAAGCCAGTAACTCGTAGATCTGCTTCAGAGAGCTTGAAGGCCTGAAAACCTTAGACTTCAGTTCCTTGGTGACTTGAGGCGATTGATCTATCTTCATGAACAGGCCTTGAGCTATAGCCAGTAAGTCCTCGTTGGCTATGTTAGGCGTTCCTTTTCTCCAGTCTCCTCCTTCATGTTTCTTCCTGGTCGCAGGGATCTTGACGTCCAGGATTTTTTCCAGCTCCACGAGCACCTTTCTTCGAGGAGACAGGACTTGTAGTTCCTCGCTGCTCCAGGAATGAAAATCTATATCTTGAAGTTCCTCCTCTTGATCCAGTACCACACTCATGAAAACCTGGAAGATATCTGCGATTCAAAAGAGGAAATTTTGATCTGACCTCTATACGTGTAATGATAAACTTAATTTAGAAGTAATGGGAGAGAAAACTAAACTAAAAAATTTCCTCAAACCTGGGATTTTACCTGCGAGACATAGCTCTCATCAGTATCGTACTTTTTAGCCAGTTCTTTAGTTGAGATGTCCGGATCATCTTCCAAATCTTCCTTAATTTTGTCTTTCTTGCTCTTGGTTTCATCTTTTTCCGCATCTTGTAAGGCCTTTTCTATCTCTTCAGCTAGTTCGTTGTTTTTTCTTCTCTGATACCTGCTTCTCTTGTCTTCATAGCTATCAATTAATTCTTGAGAAGGCTTACCCATTTTTACAGTCTTAACTTTTTTCGTACTGCCGTTACTTTCCTTAATACGAGGATATTTGTAATATATTTTATCCATCTTCCTATTGTAGTCCATTTTCAGCCATTTCAAATGATTCCTTTCATTAACATAGTCAATAGTCTTCGTCTCAATATATGTGTGAAGAAGACGCCTAACCGATTTATCAACATTAGCCTTAGAAGGTACCGTAAATATAACAGCTATATTTTGCCTCCTGAAAGTCTGTAAGACTTGATCCATCACTCTGTTTTTCTTAGTCATATGTTCCTTAGCACTCATACCTGCTCCAGCCTCATCAAATATGACTACATCTCCTTGCCCCCATTCTTTGTTAGCAAGCTTCTTCATGAAGTTTTCAGGCCTTAAAATAACTTTTTCTTCATTAAAATCAGGATCTATCTTCTCAGCTAGAGATAAAGCACTCCAACTTTTTCCCGAACCTGTAGGTCCTGTGACAATAGACAGCCAGTTTTTATTGAGTTTGTAAAGCCTTTTCTGAATGTTTTCAACTAGCGGATGGCTATGTTTCACTTCTTCATAGGTCTTTTCCGTCATTCTATCTCCTCCTCTACTGAAGAACTGTTGTTTTCTAATAAACCATCATTTTTGCTTCTATTCTCCACAACAAACTCTTCGCTTTCCTGGAACGCCATGTTATTTTCCTGTAAAACCTCTATATACTTCCTGAACCGTATCTGAGCTATACTAACCCTCATAAATGGATTGCTAGAATCATCTTCATCCTCTTTATATTCTTTGATCTCCTCTTCTATTTCTTCACTTTTCTCTTCAGAAATCAATGGATCCAACATAGATCCTAGAAACTTTACTGCGTAAGATATTCTATGACTCCAAGTATTCGGGTCCATTGAAGCCTCTTCATTAAGGCCTTCGAGGTCTCCTGTGACTGCTCTGTTGATTCTATCAATATGCCTAAATATTAGTTGCTCTTCCTCAAGCTGACCTAGATCTCGGTCATTATTCATCCTTTACCACTTTTCCTCTACTATTCAGCTTTAGGCCATTACTTCTTTCTCTGTGAAGAG
This sequence comes from Candidatus Nanohaloarchaea archaeon, assembly GCA_042217665.1. GTDB lineage: Archaea > Nanohalarchaeota > Nanosalinia > Nanosalinales > Nanosalinaceae > JBDGSH01. The sequence goes on along the minus strand of JBDGSH010000073.1, from coordinate 1,064 downwards.
CCTTTTCTATTGCGTAAGGGTGATTCTTGGCGAAGTACTGCATCACGACATTATCTTCGGATTGATCTGCAATCCTAACATCAATCTGTCCATCTCCTCGTGATTTTTCGTCAGCACATTTCGGACAGATTGTATACATCTGAGTTCCAGGCGCTCTGAACTTGTTACGTACTATAGTAGTAAGTACCCGTTCAAACTCAACTGAAGGAATCCTGATGTCTCTGTCTTCAAATTCTTCAATAAACTCTAGATCGGGCCAGGATTCTTCACAAGTCTTACAACTGTAGACTACTTTATTCACTACCTGATCTAATTCCAGCTTTTGAACTTTCTCATACTTAGAACTAGCTGAACCTTCACTCATCAGGAATATTCACCATACTCAAGATTATCTTTCCTTTCTGTGTAATTTTCCAGAACTGCCGTCCCTGAGTCTTCTCTGTTTTTTGTATAAGGTCTAACTCCTCAAGGCCTTCGGCATGGTATTTAATTCCATTGAAACTCATTCTCATATCTCTGGCTATGGAGTTAAGGTAGTCTTCATTCTGGAGTTTATCGAGGATTTTACGCTGTTTTCTGCTAAGTTGACGGACTACTTGGCCATATTCGTCCTGCTTGCCTTGGCTATTTTGATTAGATTGCATCATACTCAATCATACCTCATGAAAATTTCGATTTGTTCTCGAAGATTTAGCACCACATAGTTCACGGATTAACCACCTGTTCAGGAGCTGCTTTCCTCTCAAGACAGTACTCTCCAGCTTTTGGCTCAGAGATAAGGCCTTCTGATTCCATCCTCTCAAACACCTGGTCAAAGTCATCAGACTCCAGCTCTGTCTCATCTTCTATCTCTGAAACTTTTGCTGTAAGGCCATCTCTACCTACAGCCTCAAGTTCACTGAAGGCCTTGGAGATCTGCATCTGCGGCGCTTCATCATACCTCTCGTAGACACTTTCTTTTTCTGAGTTATTCTGGCCGTTATCACTTTCCTTCTCGATTTCTTCCTGATCCTCACCTTCATCATCACTCTTATTTGAAAAGCTCGCTATTACGCTGCCAGGCC
>JBDGSH010000072.1:0-5213 GCA_042217665.1 Candidatus Nanohaloarchaea archaeon | reverse complement strand
CTGGAACTGTGTTCAGAATGGGGAAGTAATGCATCAGGTCTCATTGAAGGCCTCCATGATTCCTTCTCCAGTACAGATCACTGCGTTCTTGGCTTTTATACTGGCGGTTTATCTGGTGGTAAGGTTTCATCCGTTGGTTGTGGAGGTTGATGGCATTGAATCTTGAGGGTTATGGTTATAGTCCTGGGAAGGGTACTTCGAGGAGGCGTAGACGTTTGAAGAAGGCGATTCAGGATAGCAACTTCGACCTGGTGTTTCAGGAGCTGCAGGAGTTGGCCAGGGAGCTGGACGGGTATAAGTCTCTTCGTGCGGAGCAGGATCTTCTTTTCTTGAAGGATAGGAGTGACAGGTATTTCACTGAGAAAGATGAGTACAGTGTGGAGAGAAGAGCTAAGGAAGGTGTTCAGTCGGCTTGAAAATCTACAAAGAGCTTGAGTGCCCTAACTGTGGGGAGAGGCAGTATGCTTACACGACTAATCTGCATAAGAAGATAAAAGAGTGTAAGAACTGTGGGGAGGTCCGTGAGTTGAAGGTTGTAGGCGATGGAAGTATCTGATTCTATAGAATAGCTATGGCGAGGATGAGGCCTGCTGTTAGGCCTGGGATGGCTGGTGCTGTTTTTCTTCCTGTGAGGCTGTAGATTTTGAGCCAGGCGATGTAGGGGATGAAGGTGTATGCGATGACTGTGATGGGGAGCTGGTTGGGAAAGTTCGCGCATATTAGTGCGAGTGTCCAGATGTCGGCTCCTCCGAATTTGGTGAACAGGTTCATTGCGAAGCCTACTACGAGGCCTATGAGAGCCATGATTATGCTTGCTCCTGCTGTTCCAGAGCCTTCGGTAAGTAGGAAACTTCCTGCTACAAGTATGATCGAGAGTATGTAGATCTTGTCTGTGAATCCTCTGCGTGTTCTCAGGTCTTTCAATGAGGAAGTGAAGAGGAAGAGAAGAGTGATTATGTGTGCTGGAACCATTTTTTTACTCCATGTCTTTGCTGTAGTAGTTGAATACGGTGTTTGTGGTGGTTGAGATTGCTATGATGACCAGCATCGCTTCTTCAAGAGTGTAGAGGCCTGCTCCGTATCCTGTCATTATCCCCCCGATGCCTACTGCTACTGCGGAAAGGCCTGCTTTTTTGACTCCTAGTTCCATGATAGTTCACCTCCTTGCTGCTCTTTTTCCTGTAGTTCTTGGATTTTAGGGCTTTTCTCAGGGTTCCAGGTTATCCTTACGCATTTCTTGTTTCCCTGGATCCATGTCTTTGCGAGACCCCATTCCCTCAAGAAGTTGACTGCCCTTGCTACAGTATCTTTATGGCGCCCGGTGCTGTCCGCTATGTTTTTCAGGTAGTTCTGTTCTTCTCCATCGATATCTTTCTGCTGGTTTTTCCATACCTCATGGATCACTGCGTTTAGAGTATCCTCAGAAGTATTACTCATCTTCGATCTCCTCCATCATGTCTTCGATATCTTCTTCCAGCTCCTCGTCTTCCTCTTCTCCTGTCTTTAACTTGAGAAAGTCTTTAAGGCCTTTGCTGGAAAGGTTTCCTTCCAGGGCTTGCTGTGCTTTTTCTATCTTCTTGACTGCCTTGTTGACTGCCTGCCTGTGTTTTCTGGTGCTGACTCCGTTGTTAGGGTCTGCCTTCATCGTTACCAGTGTCTTCATCTCTGTGGAGAGCTGTGAGGCCTTTTCCCTGTCTCCGTTCTGGACTGCTTCCTCCATCTCCCAGTAGATCTCCTGGATGTCTTCATCGAAGTAGAAGAGCGTTGCTATATTCTTGTGAAGGAAAAGGCCTAACTTGTCGTCTGCTTTCTGCCTCAAAGGCTTCGGCAGCTTCTTCACCGCTTTGTCTTTCTGCTGTTTGAATTTTTCCATCGCGTCTCCGAGCTTGCTCATCCTATCATCTCCTGAGTGTTCACGATCACCCTTGTTTTCATCTCCTCGCTGATCCTCAAGGCCTTCGGCTGGTTCCCGTTCATCGTTGCTTCTCTCATCTCCTGGTACAGCTCCTTCACTTCAGGATCCCTACTCAGCACTGCTATCGCTTTATGTATGTAGAGGCCTGCCAGGTCTTCGATCCTCCATTTCCAGATCTGGAGCTGCGATATATCTGATTTTCTGTGTGTTTCAACTTTCATGGGGCTCCCACCGACCTCACTTTTATCATTCCGTACTGCATGAACTGTAAAACGAATAGGTAGCTCAGGAGGGTAAAGTTTAACGTAAAAAGGATGTTGTCCAGATGTTTGATATATTTTTCAGGTATTATTCCTGGCTTCGGAATCTTGAAGACTGTTTTCCCACCTACGTTTATCTCGAAAGGTTTTTCTTGTCTTATCAGCCTCTGTGTGAAGATGAACAGGAAGCTGGAGGCCCATGCTGCCACTACGATGAGCTGGAAGCGTCTTGCTGCATCTGTCATCGCCTCTCCGTACCGTGCTGCATGCTCTACTTCAGGCCTAAAGCTCATGTTTTGAGGAGAAACATCGGTGCGATTAATGTATTTCCAGATGGTCTGCGGTGCCATGTTAGTTGTACGGTGTGCGGAAGAGTATAAAATTACCCTATTCCAGAGATTTTGGGAGGGTCTCAAAAATCCAAATTATATTACTGAGGTAGATATCTTTCTTCGATCTTCGATGTGTTTCCTGGCCAAACTCTCCACGTCTTTTCGAAGATCTTTCCTGCTTTACATGGAAGCTGTCCAGGAAGAGATGAAGGAGTCAAGGAAGAGAAGGGAAGAAAGGTTTGTGAAAGGCCTTAATCCGGGCTTTTAACCCCCTATATTGCTGGAATCTTGTTGACCAGTTCCCAGATTTCTTACGCACACACGTGTTGTCATGCATACGGGCACCTTTCGGTGGGGGGTGTATGTGTCTATATCTCAGGCATACTTCGATAAGTCGAGATCTTGCTCGACTATATCTTTTACTGTCTTTGCATCTTCATTACTCATCTCTATTCCTTCCTTTTTCTTCATCTTCGCTTTCACCATCCTGTGACCTACTATCGGATCACGGCCTTCTAATTCCTTCAGGTACTCATCTATGTTCTCCTTGACCTGTTCTGCTATACTCATGATATCTGCACCGGAATCATCCTCATCTACCACATCCAGTTTCTTGTCCTCTACTTCCTTGTAGGTCTTCCATACCTCATCTGTTTCCCCGTCATCTGGATCCAGGTCCGGGAAACGTCCTTCGAAGTCTGGTGTCGGCGTGTCGGGTGTTCCGTCTCCTCCCTTGGTGAATTTGTGGACTTTGGCCTTGCTGTAGAACTCGAACTTCCCACGTTTAGGGACGTGGATAACGAAGTCTACTTTGTCGCTGCGGAACTCTCCGTCGATGTTGTAGAAGTTGTTGTCGCAGCCGATGAAGAACTGGTTTTTCTTCGCATACGTCTTCATCATCTTGTTCCTGTCTTTCTGCTCGGTGTTCATCCCGTCCCTTTTGTGGAACAGCAAGGACATCTCATCTATATGCCTGGCATCATATTTCTCTGCCTCATCCATCGCTTTTTTGAAATCGCTGTCGTTAAACAGGAAATGGCTCTCATCCATGTCTCCACTGTTCTCCCCTTTCTGAATATACCTGGCTATCTGGATACTGAGAGTGCTTTTTCCTGTCCTGTTCCCTCCATAGATCAGGCCTACAATATCTGTATCCTTCCTCAGCATCCTTCTCATGTTATCCAGGTTCCGCTTCAATCTTCTCCAGCCAGGGTTTTCCTGCTTCGCCAGGTTGTGGTCCAGGCCTTTCAGGAACTCGTATCCGTAGGCCTCATCGTTCTTCACGAGAGCGATGTTGGTGATTCCGAGTTCGTAGATGGCCTCGTCCAGCTCGTTGAACCTGTTGATCCAGAACTGAACATCTTCATCCGTGATATTCTGCCAGCCTTTTCCTTCATCGTTTCTCTTGAAGTCCTTGTTCACGACTTTATCCAGGTTGTCGTATTTTCCCTGAGTGTCCAGCTCCATGATGTGTGGAGATACCTCGAAGTACAGCTCCACGACTTTAGAGCGGAACTGGTTGAACGTGTCGTAGGTGTAGTGCTGCTGGAGGAGGCCTAAGGCCTTTCTGGCCTCCCTTTTCAGCTCCAGGATGTCTTTCTTGGTTTTCTGTGCTTCAGGGATCGCCCCTGTCCTGTCGTCTGGCTCGCTGTAGTTCTCTATGCTCACCTATGCCCACCCGAGTGCTGTTGCTGCCATTTTGAGGACGAGTAGGCCTGTAAGCAGCAGGTTGAATTGGACCATCTGTTCTATGTCGTTCTTTTCTTCTTTCTTTCTTCTTTCCTCCATCCTGCCGATGTGTTCGCTTTCCTCAGCTATTGACTGTACCGCCCTCCATAGCTCTTCTTTGCTGGAGGTTTCTGTGATGTCGTTTTCTACAGCTTTCTCGACTGTTTCTTCCATCTCTTCGTCACTCCTGCTTCTTTCCTTCTTTTCTTCAGCGCTCAGCTTGCCTGAGATCCAGGAGATGAATCTTGAAAGGTAGCCGTACCTTTTGTCGCTGAAGTACATATATATCGCTGCTGCGACCAGGACAGTCATCAGGCCTACACCAGCTATTACTATAAGAGATTCTGGTAGAAGGCCTCCCTGTTTTGCTGCGGTTTTCCCTGCTTCTGAGGCGTTTTTGACTATTGTAGATGTTTTGTTCATTTAGAACGCCCTCTGATCTCTCTGGTTGGAGACCATCTGTCCTGAGCTTGGGTTTCCTGTGACCTGTGTTCCATCCATCTTGTCGAGCAGTTTGTCGAGCATTCCCTGTTCTTCTTCTCCGAGGTCCTGTTTTTCGTAGAGATCTCTCATTTGCTGGACTATTTCTGTCCTTACTGCCTGGACTCCTCTTCCTCCTTTTGATTTGGAGGCCTGGCTTATCATGACCATGCGCGTGACTGTCTCGGTTTCGAGGTACGTTGCTTTGTCCTGGTCGATCCCTATCAGTCTTTTTCCTCTCCTAACTTTTCTCAGGAAGTTCTGGAGATCCATGATGAGATCTACTTCTTCCTGTTCGAGGAAGCCTGTTGCCAGGTAGTCTCCGAGCTCATAGATGGTTGAGTCATCTGGAAGATCGACTCCGAGCCTTGTTATCAGGTTTTGAAGAAGTTGTGGTTCCGTCTGCACGGATGTTTCGCCTTGTAGGCCTCCACCTTCCTGGTTTTGGCCTTGCTGGAGGTTTACGTTTCCTCCAGGTAGGTTGCCCTGCGGTGCCAT
>JBDGSH010000071.1:0-6908 GCA_042217665.1 Candidatus Nanohaloarchaea archaeon | reverse complement strand
CAAAGGAAGAGATCTGTTCGACATCTGGTTCCTGATCGATAAAACGGAGATAAGAAAAGATCTCGTAGATCAAAAAACGTCCGAGCCGGTCGAAATCAGCTTTCCCGCGGAAAAAGATTACAGGAGAGACCTTTCAGACCTCCTGCCACAGGTACCGCCCTACAGCAAAGTGAGAGAAACGGTTGAAGAAGCAATGAAGAAAGAAGGGTTACAGTTTAAATCCTGAAGATGATGCGCCTCTAACAGCTGGATGAAAACTCGGAGTTTCTATGTTTCAAGCTACAGCGGTAAAACACGGTCCCGCCGGGAATTCGACGCCTATGAGACTTATGATGACCTGGTTTCAATCGGTACCGGAAACGGATAGGCGTTGAAGCCTTAGCAGAAATTCTGCGTCAGTCTTAACCTATCCAATCTACTAATTCTTCTTATCCAACGCTCTTTGACATGTGACGTAGAACTTCAAATGATAGATCGCTACCTCATTACTTGAGTGCCACGTAGGTCTGTCTTTTCCCGGGCGGGTGACAGGGTTATTTAATAGAGCAGGAGAAACCCTATGTCAATGCGTTGGAAGCCTGTATTGTTAGTCTCGCTTGTTCTCTCGGGCATGGCTTTGACAAGTGTATTAGCGTATCCGGGCAGCGGAAGTTCGGGTAATATTAATATTGAAGTTACCGAACCTGGATCGTTAAGTACTCAAGCAAATAGTCCAACACTTATTAATGGAGACAGCATAACGGTCAACGCTTCTGTTTTCGATGTCGCAACCGGTAATTTAGTTGATCCTGGAATTATCCAGTATATCAATTATACAAAAGCAGGTAATACTTACTCCAAATCCTATCCTTCCAATCCTTGGAGAGAAGTTTCTTTAACTACTAACCCTGATCAAATAGTAGGGTTCTATTTCTCAACTACCACTGATAAAGGAAGAGACCGTACAAAAACTTATTTCATCTGCAATGAAGATAAAGACGATAATGATAATTATTGTGACACCTCTTTCTCTGGGGGCGGAACAACCTACAAAGCCTGTACACAGGCAAGCGGAAATGATGATAATTATGGTGGAGCAAATGGACTCGGATGCGTGGAACCTTATCCGTTGGATCCGGTGGAAGGATATCTTTGGGATTCTGATTTATCTAATTTGTTGGCATCTCAAGGAGGATACACGAATAAAAGAAAGGCCAGCGCCCAGATTTTCGGTGAAATCTTGGATCCGAAGGGAAATCTGATAGACGGGCAGGAGGATTACGGTACTTCAACTTCTTATACAGAGCAGATGTTTCAAAGTGTTGGAAGTGAATCAAGCAACAGCTGGAGCCTAAACAAATATATTAAAACAATTCCATCATTTAGTCCTCCCGAAGGAACTTATTCAAAGCCTAATGACTTAAGGTATCCTCGAAATCCTAAAAGCTCAAACAACAAATGTGGAGAGACATCAAAAGATAGTGGCGAAAATAATAAAATCTGTCCAGAAGACTACGGCCTGCCTGATGATAAAGGAACAACCAAGTCAACGTCTAAAACAACTATAACCGAAGAATTGGGCACTATGAACGGTCAAAAAGTAAAATACATTAATAACGGTCAACCGAACATTAATGGAAACAACATTTTCTGCAGAGAATGGGGTTCAAATGGTTACGGAAACGATATTACAATGAACGTAGATAACGGAGACGTCACCAAGAGCATTAGTAAACATGACACTCCTGATTACTATATTGCCTCTGGTGATTCTCATAGATTAAATAAGGTAAAGTGTATAGGAGATATGGTCACTGTTCATACCACAAAAAAAGATTATGACTTAAAGTACGATCAGGTTGTTGATTACTCTGACTTTTCTGATGGATCAGTTCAAACTGGATGTAAAAACGTGGTAAATGCATCATGTGTAGATAATGGAAAAACTACAGTTTGTACCAATCCTTTTGAGGGAAGCGCTGAGGATCATAAGTTATCTCACAATCAATATACTACAACGATAAATACCAAGAGCGTGTACACAACTCCTAAAGATGGAGTAGGTTATAATTGGGAAATTGATAATCAGGGAGGATTTAAAGTCACGGTTAAGTATGATGATGAGGTAGTATATGATGGAACTGTAGACCATGACACTTGCAATGAAAAAACCCTTCAAAAAAAGAAATGCGCGAAAGATAATGACCCTAGTACAATAGGTTTTTCCTGCGACCCTGTTACTACTGATACTTATTCAAAAGGCTATAATACTAGGCAGATTTCCGATGGTTCAAGTACTGCAAAAATTAAAATTGAAAGAGCAAAGCCTAAAGATGATATACCGGTCTTTAATACTAATCCTGCCGAGAATCCCGGTCCTTCAGCGAAACAAACTCTTTTCGCAGGAGATACGCAAAAGAATATCCAACATTCCAGTTTCGGCGGCAGAGGATACTACTATGCCAGCAGAAAAAATCCTCCAACACCGCAGTTAAACGATGAAGCTGTCTCATTCTCAAAATTTAAAATTGTAAAGCCTCCCGGTACAAATGATTTTCTCTCGAAAAGAACTAATTGGGGAACTGTTGACGTCGACGGACAGTTCGGAGGAAGCGACGGCTTTGTGTTGGTTAGAAAAGGAGAAATAATAGCTGAAAAAGCAGTAGGAGGAAAAGGTATAGGAGCTAAGGCTGCTGAAAACTCATTCTCGCCTCCTTCAGCTCAAGATATAAAGGACAGAATTTCTAAAGGGTGTAGTAAAGAAGCCTGTATAGTTTTTGTAGACTCCCAAACTAAAAAAGGCGGATGGAACACTCCTCAAAAAGCTGTATACACAAATGAAACTACTCTAAGTCCTGATAAAGGCTACTCTGTATGTAAGAAGATTAACCAGATGGCAAAGCAGGATTTAATGCGCTGCGACTACATGTATAAGAAAAATGGAGGAAAACTTTACAAGAAAAGCCCGCTTAACGTTTCATGTGAGGATCAGAGTAAAGAGCAATTAGTTTCCTACGAGGGAAGAGAAGTAAGATATTTTGGGAAAACGATTCCTAAAGGAACTAAAGAATTTCTGGCTTTCGACCAAGAATGCGTAAACTATGGAAAAGACGGCAGTGACGGTATAGAGCCGCAGACAACTCAAAAAGCCTGTGTATACGAAGGAAGAGAATATATTGAAGGCACTCTTATTGACATAGCTCATGATGACGCCAAGTCGAAATACAAGTTTAACTTTGAAAGAACTGGAGGCGAGTCACCGGACTACGAGGTCTGCGCCGATATAGGCGGAAATAGAAACCCTTCCGACAACTTTGAGCCAAAAGGCGGAACCGCAGATGCCGGAGCACAATGGATAGATCTCGACGACGCCAGTCTGAACAACTATCTTAAAGCACACAGTTTCCAGGGAGGAAACTCAACAGGTTTCTGGTTTGGAAAAAACTATGATTCAAAAGCGGCTGGGAATCCTAAAGCAAGGAAAATAACAGATGTTGTAGCAGGCCCTGCGTTCGCTATGGAAGACGACTGCGGAATCGTCAATGACAATCCTAAGATATCGTGTGGAGACGATTACGGAGCTCCTTACTGGGCTAACTTCACAACAAAAGGAGGAGCTTCTCAAGGAGTTGAAAACACTACTGACGACGACTTTAACAAGTCAAAAAACAGTTGGATTAAGCAGCAGCCCAGAAACACCATCTTAAAAGGAATCCATCACTCCGTAAGGATACAAGGCAGTTATATTCCTCCAAGGATTACAGATCCTCTAAAGATAAAGAAATGGATTCATGCGGCGCACGGCGCCCTTGGGGATAACAGACTCTCTGACTACCATTACCAGCAAGATCAGCAACCGAAGTCTCTTGCGAGCACGCTTTCTCCATGGAATAACAGTAGAATTGATCCTCTCGACGACGAATGGGCCTACTCCGCTTCAATGACTGATGTAATAGATAACAGAGGAAATCCTAGAGAACCCGGACAGTGTTACGGCGCCGAAAGAGAACAAGGGGTGGATAAAACCAAGGCTCAGGCAGTCTACGCAAATTCTTACGCAGGGAAAGCATATGATAGTGTGCTCGGAAAGAATAAGATGGCCAAAATGGGGGTATGGAAGAACCCTGACTGGACTTCTCATTCAGTTGATAAGAAATTGACATGTGATCTGACAGGAAGAGACTGGGGCTATGGATTTAACAAACCAAATGCTAATCTCCAAGTTATAAATGGAGTAAAAACTAAGAATGGAGAAAAAATCTTTACAGGACCAAGCAAGGGACCATATTATGCTGTGACAGGTCCTATAGCATTCGATGATAACAACGGAGCTCCAATACAGAACGGTACTGCACAGGATGATAAGAAGCAATGGATACAGGCCTGTGGAGACGATCCAAACGAATACCTGATAAGAGAACATGAAAACCCGAATGCAGGCTACGAGGTGGTTCCCAAGCTAACCAGAGACAACATATTTGTCTGCGCGGACAGAATAACAGACTGCGCCTACAACGGAACAGTGTACAGTCAGGGACAGAGAGTTGACGTCTCAGGAATCAACGAAGATGAGGAGAGAGGCGACAACATAAACGATCAGGAAGTATGCATCGATCTAACATCCAACATTCCGGGCGGCGAATGGTACGACATGGACAACGACTGGATGACAGAAGTAAACTCTCAACTTACCGTACAGGAGTGGCAGAACGTAACTGCGTTCGGAGATCCAAAATACTTCGGCTACAACCCGGGAACCGACCGGGATGTTAAGAAGGATTACTTAAGAGGAAACATCTCCAAGTTCAACTACTCGACAGGCAACTGGATTCAGGACACCGACCACGTTACAGGCAGCGACGACTACGTCAGAGTCGGTTACGCCACAGAAGACGACTGCGACCCAGATCTAGAAGCATGTGACGATGTTGGACCGGACCTTTCAAGTAAAAAATGGTTCAACGCAGGTAACTTCTCCGCAGGCGGCATGGGAGGAGAAGGAGCACAACAAGACAACTACGACACAAACTTCCCTTACAAGGGAGTCCACAACCGTATGCAGGACCGGTCAGACCAGTTCGAGCCGGGAGCCGCAACAGAGGAAAACTGGGATCTAGACAGTGTTCCGATGCCGAACAGTCTCATAACAGACTTAAAGGACTCAACTCCAGGACCGGATAACTGGAGTCTCTCAAACTCGCTTAATAACTCGATATCCAACAACGGAACCTCATACAATCCGGGACAGTGTTACGCCAGAAACTCAGGAGGCATAAGAACCACTAAAACCGACTTCTCTGTCTCAAAGGTTAACAGGATTTTCGGAAACTCTTACGCAGCATCAATCAATTTAAACGGTAAGGGTGCTAACGAAGGTGTCTGGATCGATCCCGACAACTACAGCGATTCCCAGTTCAGCCAAGTTTCACGTTTCGATATAGCAAAGTGGAGCTGCGATCTCACCGGATGGGATAAAGGCTACGGAGTCAGCAACGGAAGCGATCCCGCTGATACGAACAAATGGATCTGGAAGGGAACAGGAGATCAGACACCTAAATCCGATAACTCCAGAAACCCACATGACTCAAACGATCTACCGGACAGCAGGATAGTAATAGGAAACATCGCGTTCTCAAGCGTGAAAGGCAAGAAACATCCTTATATAGAGCAGGAGCCTCAAGTCTGCGGAGACGACAGCAGAGAGTTCCTGCTAGAGGAGCTTGGAGAATCGCCGAACAGTCGGCATTCCCGAGGAAGGTGGGCGTGCGGAACCAACAGAGCCGACTGCGTGTCGCGTGCGGACAACGGCAACGCGGTTTACAGGCACGGAGACTATATTGACACCAGCGAGAAAGGAGAGGACTACGGCCGATACAAGAAAGATAAAGAGGTCTGCGACCTACGTACCAGCGGAGATATCACGACGATGGACAGGTACGGAACCTGGTACGATCAAGATTTAACACGGACATACTGCCGGGAAAATATTCTATACGGGAATAAAGGAGTGAGATGGGTGCCGTTCAGCTACACCAAGAAATACCCTCACGCTGTGAAGCAAGGGGTTGACGATGACCTGAATCCATTGCTTGCGGAAGAATACAGGAACAACGCCTCTCTAGACATGATCAAATCAACCCAGGGCGATGTATCTGAATTCAAATCATCTGGAGGAACACCTATACCTACAGGCATGGCTAAAAACAAGGATGTTCCCAGATACGGAAATGACGCTGAAAATAATGTAGCCACCAAAGGCTTCTGCGGAGGCGACGACGGCTCCGAATACCTGGTTACACAGGACTGCAAAACCAGGCTGTGTGAGACCAAGCGCCAGGTACAGGGAGTCGCCAAAAACCCTGGAAGCTGCGTTTTCGACGGCGATGACTCCCGTTTAACTCCTCAAGATCCTGATAACCGGAAGAGAAAACTGTATCAGGAGGGAGAAAGTATAGTGTTCGATATCAACCAGGATCAGAGAATAATGTGCTTCGGAAGCAACTGGTACGAGGACTGGCCGATCGTTCTGGACACTAACAACGTAACCGTTCCATACGGAGGATCTACCACTGTCTCGCTGCGTGTTATCAACGTAGAGAACCAGGAGAGAACGTTCAGGCTTAAAATGTTTGAACAAAGCTCGCCTTCAGCATTCACCGTTTCCCGGTTCGTGGGTAGAGGCAACCCGTCAAAGATTACAGTACCTCCTACATCTTCGAAGCAGTTTATGATAGAGGTTCAGGGCTCGGTCAAGAGCCTTCCTGACTCAAAGGACAATCTGACGATTTCAGGAGAAGCTGTCAGCGGAGACGCGTACAGCGAGGACTATTTAAACGTTCAAATAGTGGATCAGATCAACAAATCAAGTGTAAAACAGCCTAAGAACGTTCCAGGTCTTTCACCGATCTACCTGTCCCTCCTGGTGTTGA
>JBDGSH010000070.1:4150-6357 GCA_042217665.1 Candidatus Nanohaloarchaea archaeon | reverse complement strand
GTTGACAGGGAAGAAGTTATGGAGATGGAGTTCTCCGACGCGATCTGGCTTGTCTTGAAAGGCGAGAAACCAGGGAAAGAGGAATCAGAGCTTTTTAAAACAGTGCTTTCCTCCACGATCGATCACGGTGTCGGAAACCCTTCAACTGTCTCCGCTAGAACTGTTCAGAGCGGCGGCAACTCTGTAAACGCTTCTGTGGCTGCAGGAGTGCTGGCGCTCGGCGATAAACACGGCGGAGCGATTGAAGACGCTATGAAGATGCTTCAAAACGGTAAGACTGCGGAGGAAATCGTTGAGCAAAGGCTTGAAAACGGCGAGAAGGTTCCGGGAATCGGCCACAAGGTCTATACCGAGAAAGATCCAAGGGCGGAGAAAATATTTGAGAAAGCGGAGGAGCTTGGATTGAATGACAGTGCGGCGGTGAAGAAGCTGGAAAGAATCCGAGGGGAGCTTGCTGAGAGGAAGGCGCCGCTGCCTGTGAACGTTGATGGAGCGATCGCCGCCGTCATGACGGATCTGGACTGGGACTACAGGCTTGGAAAAGGACTGTTCATAATCGCTAGGACACCGGGATTGGTGGCGCACGTCCACGAAGAAATGGAAGAGGAAGACTTTCGCAGGTTGGAAGGCGAGTACACAGGTTGAGTTACTGATCCAGTTTCCGGTTCACCTGTTTTAGCTGCTCCAGAATTTGCTCTAACAGCTCTTTTCTGGACGCTTCGCTGCTCTGCTTGCCGCCTTTGATCCTCTTATCGATCATTTCCTGTACATCTCTCGGCCGGTTAACGCTTTCAAACCTCATCTCCACTCCTTGGCCTCCTGCCGTCGAAATTTCGATGTTTCCGTAGTTAAAGTACTTTCCAAGCAGGTTCTGGGAGAAACTGATGTTTTGAACCTTGTCGAAACTGATTTTCTGGACGTTTCGGGATAGGATTCCGTGTTTCTTGTAGAGGCCTTGGCTTGTGACCACGAAGTCGATGTTTCTGATCCTGAGGTATGCGAAGCCGATAATTAAAGGTGCTAGAGGAAGTATGAGTACGCCTAAAATGACTGCGGGTATTATGCTCTGTATTCTCGGTTTTCCGGACCATAAAACTTCTTCGTCAGCGTCGGGGGAGACCCAGTCAAAGCTTTGTTTCATAACCTTAGATTTAGGCTTGGAAACTTTAAATTCAGCTCCTGAAAATCTACAGGTATGGGAAGAGAGTACGAAGAGTTCAGCTCGGAGCTCGGAAAGGTCGCGGTCTCAAAAGACCACTTGGAGAGAGAAAGAAGCAGCTCGGAGGAATGGAAGGAGATTGAGGAAAACTTTGGCAGCGACCAGATACTGGACAAGATCCATTTCTCAGAGATCCAGGAACTTGAGATCCAGCCCGAAACGATGAGACCGTACATCAAGGTTAAGACCGATGGTGACTGGAAAAAACTGTTTTTCAAGAATGAAGAGGTAGCGGAGGAATGCTTCACACGGTTCCGGTACAACTACAGAGCGTTCAAACAGAACTATGAGAACTGAATTCTACCTTTTTTAGAGAGAGGATAGTAAACATTTTTATGGATCTTTTGTTGGATGAGAGCGTCCCTGTTCAGATTGAGATGGCTTTGGATTCTCAAGGAATAGATACGGGTCGTTACATGCCGGGAGAGGAAGATGACGAAGTATTAATGTATGCTATAGAGAAAGATGCTCCGGTTTTGACTAGAGATCAAGGTGATTTTGTAAAGCTAAGCAGAGAGTTCAGTCATCCCGGAATCTTGATGGATAAACAGCTTCATCTCAGAGAGGATTTTGAAATGGTAGCGGAGACGATAGAAATGGTTCTGGAACAGTTTTCAGAAAATCTTTCGGACAATGTCTGGTATCTCTCAGAGTTTTATGGTCGTTAAGCTTTTACCCCTTCTTCGCTTTTTCCATACTCTTCCATAAACTTGATAGCTGCATCTACGCCTTCACGGTCTACGGTCGGAAGTTGTTCAGCGATCTTGCTCTTATCCATATCTCTTAAGCTGTACATCTCATAAATCTGTTCCGCTGAAACTCTTGTACCTTTGATCCTAGGCTTACCGCCTAAAGTATCCGAGCTGGAAACGATCTCAGCCATCCTCTTACTCACGAAAAAGGCTTTTGTTTAAAGCTGTAAATAATTTTTCCCTAAGGGTTGAAGGCAGCCCGGCTCCTGAGAACTAAAGATGCGGCCGCCGGGATT
>JBDGSH010000070.1:2567-4050 GCA_042217665.1 Candidatus Nanohaloarchaea archaeon | reverse complement strand
TGCGGCCGCCGGGATTTGAACCCGGGTCATCGGCTATCTTTATCGAAGATCAGAGATCTTCTCTTTGAAACAGGTTTCCGAAAAAGAGACCTGTGTCCTCGTTCTCTCCCCGCTTGGTCGAGAACTTGAGGGTTCGAAAGGCCGAAATGATTGACCAGACTACACTACGGCCGCTTAACGCATAAAGTTCTAGCAGTATACAATACTTTTAAACATGGTTTCAGTTTGGTTCTCTGACCGGAAGCTATAACATTTTGAAGCTGCTTAAGATTGTGTATGAGCGAGGACTGTGTTTTCTGCAGCATTATCGAAGGCGAAATCCCGTCGCATAAAATCTATGAGGACGAGAACGTGGTTGCGTTTCTTGATGCGAACCCTGTTTCGAAAGGTCACACGCTTGTGGTTCCGAAAGAGCATGTGGAGACGATTCACGAGGCAGAAGGCATGAACTATGTCTTTGATTCGCTGGTAAACGTTTCTAACGCTGTGGAGGAAGCCTTTGATCCTGAAGGGGTTAACATCGCGCAGAACAACGGTGAAGCAGCAGGGCAGGAAGTTTTCCATCTGCATTTCCACGTTACTCCGATCTATGACGGTAACGAGTTAGAAGTTGAGTATAACCGTGGCGAGCTGGAGAACGGGGAAGAGGTCGCGGAGAAACTAAGCAAGCAGCTCTCCAGGCAGGTTTCAAAACCTTAAGTGAGAAAGATTCGGCATGGCGCTGGTTGAAAACCTGTTCATAGTGTTTGTAGCCGGGTTGATAACTGATTTAGCGACAGGAATTGGTACGGTACCGTTTTTCTTTGTAAAAGAGTTTTCCAGGCGCTGGCTTGTGGCTATGTGGGGTCTGGCTTCGGGTATAATGCTGTCAGCGTCGTTTCTGGGTTTGATCCCGGAAGGCTTGAACGCTGCCGAGAAAGTGCCGTTGCTTGGGTCAGAGTTCCTGGCTGTAGGGATAGGACTGGCGCTTGGAGCCGGTCTGGTTGTCTTAAGCCGTAAAGCGGTGGATGATATCGAGCTAGATCCCGGGACTTTTGAAGAAAACGATTTGAAGAAGATGATATTGATTCTCGGGGTTTTAACAGTTCATAGCTTTCCGGAAGGTGTCGCGATCGGTGTTGCGTTTGCTGAACTGGGTTTAGGAGGCGGTGTACCGGTTTTAGGTTTTCTTGTTCCTGGAATCGCGGTTACTATGACTGTAGCGATCTCTATACATAATATTCCGGAAGGTATAGCGATTTCTATTCCTTTCAAGGCTTCAGGTGTTTCTAACTGGAAGACTATGGCTGCGGCAGTGTTTTCTTCGGTTCCTCAGCCTATCGGCGCGGTGATTGCGTTCCTGTTTGTGCGTGAGGCCCGGGCGTTTCTTCCCGTCGGATATGGTTTTGCGGCCGGCGCCATGATCTATCTGGTGTTGACGGAGTTTGTGTCTGAGGCTTTTGAGGAGGCTGAGATGCTTGATTCCAGTGGCTGGATGGAGTTC
>JBDGSH010000070.1:0-2467 GCA_042217665.1 Candidatus Nanohaloarchaea archaeon | reverse complement strand
GGAAACCTGATAGTGGAGGACGGGAAGCTCCTGCTGCTGTATAGAGAAGACGAAAATTGGTGGGAGGTGCCTGGCGGTAAAGTAGAAGAGGAGGAGTCGCCGACCGAGGCCGCAGTAAGAGAGGCAGAAGAGGAGATCGGCGTTGAAGTGGAGCTGAGGAAACCGTTTTACTCCGGAGAGTTCCAGCACTCCGGTGAAATGTTTCTGTGGCATGCCTATGTCTCTGAGATCGTGGAAGGCGATCCGGTTATTCAGGAGGACAAGTTTAAGAAGCTGGAATGGTTTGAGGGCTCTGAACTGGATGAGTTGGAGCTGGCGCCTAATCTTGAGATGATTTTACCTTCTCTGAGAAAGCTTTAACTTGGTTCGTCTCCGTATTTTCCTTTGTAGGCTTTGCTGCGGTGTAGGATATCCAGTATTTTGAGTTTTCCGTCTAGGTAGTCTAGAAATACTCTGTGGTTGGTGTGTTCTCCGTCTACTTTTAAACGGTAGAGCCATTCTCCGTTTCTGTCCTTAATCAGTTTGGTTTTGGAGTGGTTGAATCCTTGTTGCGATACTTCTTCTATTGCTTCGAGAATTTCTCTGGCTTTTGGTTCTTCCAGTTTCTCGAGGCTGTTTCTGGCTTAGGGTTTGAAGCTGTACTCCATCAGTTTTCAATCCCTAGAGCTTCTCGTATCTCTTCTGGGCTGAACTCTTTCTCTGTTTTCCGTGATTCTTCGATCCGTTTCTGGGCTTCTTTGGATAGTTCTCTGTGTTCTATCTTGTCTCTCTCGTCCAAGAGTCTTCTGACAGCGTCCCGTATAAATTCTGATTTCGATTTGTAGCGGCCTTTACCTATTTCAGAGTTTATCTCTCTTTCCAGGCCTTCAGGCAGATCCACGCTTGTAGTCATAACAGAGTAATATTCTGTGAGCACTCTTTTATTACTTTTCTTAAAAGCGATAGCTGAGCTGGTTTGTCATTGTGTAATGGATAGCTGTGTTAGTAGTCGGTAAAGGAGATGAAGAAGAGAGGAGGGGTTGTTAGACGATTTCGTGTTCTGCTACTTCTTGGATGGTGTCTTTGTGGGTGAGGAAGATGGTTCTGCAGCAGTATTTTTCGAGTCCTAGGTCGTCGAGGACTTCTGCTTTGTCTTCTCCGTCTTGTGTTCGTTCTTTGAACTCTTCCCATTTGTCGCCTATGACTTTGCCGCATGAAAGGCATCTGACAGGTATTTGCATTATTTAGCTACACCTCTTGTGTTGGTAAATCCGAGAAAATCTGTGATTTTCGTCACTGTATCACCTGTAGGATTTTTGTTGTTTGTGCCGCGCTCCTTTTGAGGATTGCGATGGTTTCCGGGTTTCGGTTCTTCTCGGGTCTTCGACCATCATGTTTCTGTCGTAGTCTCTGAAGTCGCGTTCTAGCTGGTCGCTGTCGGTGTGTTCTACTAGGCCGCGGGCGACTGCCATTCTTGCGGCTTCTGCCTGTGCTTGGATTCCTCCGCCGTTGACGTTGACTTCTATGTCGACTTCGGAGATTATGTCTTCTCCTGCGATGGTTAAAGGTTCTTTTACGCGTTGTTGGAAGGTTTCTCTGTATGTTTTCAGTGGCTGGGAGTTGATTCTGAGTGTTCCTTCGCCTTCTGTTACTGAGGCGCGTGCTTTTGCTGTTTTCCGTTTTCCTTCTGCGTGTGTCATCAGTTTTCACCTCTTGGTGTCCAGCCTATGGATTTTGATACTTCACCAAGCTTTACATAGTTCCGTTTCCTCAGGTCGTCGCCTTCCTTGACTTCGAGTTCTTCGGGTTCGTCAAGCTCTGTAGGCGTTCCCAGGTAGGTTTTGACCTTTGATTCCTGTCTGTCCGGAACCATGCCTCTGATTATGCGTTTGAGGATTTTGTCCGGTCTTTTCGGGTAGTAAGGTCCGAAGTCGCGTGATCCTCTCTCGTATTTCTGTCTGTACTCGTCTTTGACTTTTTCCTCGTCGCCTGAGATCACAGCTTTCTCTGAGTTAACGATCTTCACTTCTTCGCCGTCCTTTATTTCTCTGGCGATTTTTGTGGCGAGTCTTCCGGCTATCTTGTTTTCAGCGTCTACAATCATTTTTTACTTCACCAGTTTGATGTTTGATCCTTCAGGTTTTTCTTCAACCAGGTCCTGGATGAACATAAACTCTCCTTCATCTTTAATCTTCTGTTTTGCGCCTTTAGATGCTTTGAAGGCAGCGACTGTAACGTTTTTGTCCAGGTATCCGGTGCCGAGAACTTTTCCGGGCACTAGAACTGTTTCGCCGTCCTCCGCAACACGCTCTATATCTGAGACGTTGACTTCGGGGCGGTCACGGTTTACTTTTCCAAGGTTTTCAGCTGCTTCTCTGTACACCGCAGCGTCCTGCTGCTGCAGAAGCTCTATTGTTTCAACTAGAATCGGGTTGGTCGGGTCTGCTTTTGCATCCATGATGAATACACCTCGCGGCTACGGCCCTCT
>JBDGSH010000007.1:0-10723 GCA_042217665.1 Candidatus Nanohaloarchaea archaeon | reverse complement strand
ACGAAAAAGACGTACACGGATTCGTGCCGGACGAAGATCAGGCAACGGACGAAGAAATAAACAGGATATTCGAGGATTCAGATTCTTCCAGACCTCAAGAATCCTTTATAGATGATGAAACCCCGGAAATGGATCTTGAACAGCCATCTGGTTCCGGATCGGAGAGCGCAAGAGATGTACTGGTATCTGAAGATGAAATCCCGGACCCTCCCGAATCAGCTGCATTGTTGAATAGCTCAGACCCTCAAAAAACAATTGAACAGTTTCTGGAGTCGGAGAGAGGAGATCTCGGTGTTTTACAGTTTGAAAACCTGTATTCGGTGCTTGAACGTCTTGATGGAAGGAATGTAGTAGTTGAGATCTATGGCGCGCCACCCCATCAAAAGTTTCCGGAGTTAGTGGAAGAGGAAGAAGATATAGATATAAACAGCCTGACTACTCTAAGCGAAAACAGGAGGTGGAGAAAGTACGGCAACCACTACGAGTCAAGGGACCTCACCGAAACCGGCATGAACATAATAGACCTGATAAAATCAACAGTCAGAAGTACAAACGTTGAGATACTGCAGCAAGGAATAAAAGATGTAGGAGACAGGCCGGAACAGCTTAGGAAACAGTACTTAGACATCTCAACAATGGAGAGCTTCGAGGAATACGCAGGCGAGCCAGCAGCACTAGAGGACGTATTGGAGTTTCTGAGACAGAGAGAAGGAGATATAGAGGCATGGGAAGAAGATCTCTACGAAAAACTAGTAGAAGCAGGCTACGCGTCGGAGATGATCAGAGTCGTACACACAGCAGACGATATATTCCAGAGAAACGGCGAAGCAACAGCCAGAGAATACCTACAGAAAACAGAAAACTACTACGGCCCTCTAGCAGACACAATCGCATTAATAAACGAGGACAAGTACGGCGACAAAATAACTGGAGCAACCCGGATAAGCCTGGAATGACAGGTCTAGACCAAAAACCATATAACACTAAACCAAGTAAACAGGAAGAGTGAGGGGACAAAAATGAGCGCATCCAACAAAGACCAAGGACTCGGGGAACTACCACAGGAAATTAGAGCTTCTAACCCGGAAAGCTACGGAAGAGACCCAGAGTACAGTGCCTTAAACGATGAGACTGTAAAAATGCTTGAAGGAGATCAAGATTCTCTAGAAGAGCAGTATGAACAGAGAGACCCTCTAGGAACAGGCAACTCGCTTGAAGAAGACTTAGAAAATGTTTTAGCAGCTCTGAACCCTGACAATCCAAGGGAATTACTTAACGATCCAACAATACCCGATAGGCTGTCGGAATCAGAGCTAAGAGACTATGCAGAGATACAGAGAGCGGTCCAAAACATTCAAGACAGCTCCTACCAGTAAATCCGCTAACCATTCGTATTTCTACTAAAAATGACAGGAATCGGCTTCACACAATCGCTGATCGAAACGCAGACACATCAAGACATGGAACAGCAGGTAGAACAGGTCGCGGAAGAATTCAACCTGGAAATAGAGGAAGAACTGGACGAGGTAGGCGTAAAATACCTGGGCGGATACACAAACGCTCGAACCAGCAAAACAGGAGCCAAGACACGTATAGACTTCGACTCACAGAGCTTCTTCGACAAAACAGAGAAAAGACAGAAAAGAATCATTCTACACGAACTGATACACGTCAAACAGTTCGAAAACCAGCTCAGCGACTGGGCAGAAAAAGAATTCGGGGTATCAGAAAAATTCTCCGACGAACTGGAGGACACGATCTGGCAAGACGTACGAGACATCGAAGGAGAGACAGAAATACTGCTTTCAACGCTTTTCCCGGAGGAACAAAGCAGCTACCCGTACCACAAACAGGCAAAGCAGCGAGAACTTGAATCCAAGGGAATCGACGTGGAAGAAGAAATGCAGCATGAGGAAAACAGTCTCTACAGAGAAGTAGACAGTATCGAGATAGGAGAGAACATCTACAGGGAAGAAGGCGTTTTAAACAACGAAGAGTACACTGTCGCAGTCATAGGAGACAAAGCCGCGGAGAAAGGCCCGGCAGAAGTAGAAAACTACCTGGAGGAAACTATAAACGACTACATGACCGAGGAACATCCGGTACAGGAAAGGATAGAACAAACCGATTACAGCCAGGAAGGCTACACTGCATCGATTTAAACTTTTCAAGCTTAAACACCAATCCAGAAATATGTCAGGCGCTGAAAATCTTGGATACTCGGAGGAAGGACTTGAAGCGTTCGGCGAAAGCTGGAGCAGGATGGAGGAACAGCTGGAACAAGACGTGGAACAGACCGCGGACGAATACAATCTAGACACAGGGTTCCAGGACTACAGAATCGGAGAGCTCCCTGAAGGCGCGATCGCAGCCACGGCTGAAGTACCAAAAAAGCTGGGAATAAACAGGATAGACAGTTTCCACGACTTTCTACAAAACTACGACAGCATACAGCCCGGAAAAGACGGAAACCTGTACGGCGTCAAAGTCTTAGACACTGAGACAGAGTTCATAGCCGACCCCGCCTACTTCCAGATGGACGAAGACACACAGGAACTGGTAGAAACACATGAGATTATGCACGACCTCCAGAAAAACGGTCTCTGGGGCGACGAACTCTACAACGCCGGCTACACGGAAGACGAACACCTCAGAAACTACCTGAACCGGATAGGCGAAGACGCGCCGGAATGGCTGATGGAAGGAACCACGGAAGCCGTAACCGAACGAATCGTACCCAACGGCCGAGAACTAGGCCAGGGAGTCTACCCCCGAGAACAAAAACTCGCGGAACAGGTAGCCTACCAGAACGGCGTCGACCTAGCCGAACTGGAGCCAAACATTGACGGATCGGTGGAAATGGGAGCAAAGACTGCGCCGCCAACACCGACGGCAGGAACAGCTGTCTCGACAGGCGAAAACAGTTATTCAATAGTTTAAAGCCGGGAGTGCATGCCTAGAACCGCGTCGTTGATATCCGAGTTCTCTATAACGCAGTCACGGTCGATGATCGAGTTCCTGACCTCGGAATCCGTGATCTCGGTTTCAGGAAACACGATACTGTTCTCGATCGTAACGTTTTCCAGTCTCGCGTTCTCCATAACCACGACGTTTTCACCGATCACACAGTTCTCTGTTTCCCCCTCAACGCTGTTACCGTCTGCTACAGAAGCTGAAGCCTTCAAATAGCCTTCCGGAGTCCCGACGTCAAACCATTCGCCGGAGAAGCTGTAAGCATACATAGGGGTCTGTTCATGCGCCCACTCGATCAAACGGCCCGGCTCATCCAGAAACCGGTCTTCAGGAACGTCCGTCTCCTCCCTGTAAAACCGTTCGTAACGGTGGAACAGCTCCACATCTTCCCGTGGAAAGTAGTATACAGCGATCGAACCAAGCGTGGAAGGCGGCTCATCAGGCTTCTCGACAAAGTCAACGATCCTGTCGCCGTCCAGATCAACGATACCGACCTGTTTCGCGATCTCAATATCTTCAACGTCGAAAGCAACGTTCGCCGGCGCATCCTTCTCTCTACAGAACTCTAGAAAGCTGGAGATACTGAAGCTGTAGTAGTTGTCGCCTCCGATAACCAGTAAGTCGTCCTCAAGGCTTTCAGAGTTTAACAAGTTGATTATAGCGCCGATCGTGCCCGGTTTCTCGCTTTCAGACGCCTGGTTCTCCGCCACCACGGAAACATTCTCCCGGTCGTAATCCTCCAGGTAGTCTTCAAAATCGGATTTAAACTTCTGGTTCGTCGAAATAATCGTCTCATCGGCTTCCTCCCCCAGCTCTTCCAGTATAAAATCGATTATAGGTCGGTCTCCAAGCGGAAGAAGAGGTTTCGCACGGTTCTTCGTAACAGGCCACAGACGGGTCGCATGACCGCCAGCCAGTACAATCGCTTTCAAGTCAGGAACCTCCTTTCTGTAGAAAAAAGGAATCCTCTAATTTTTAAATTAAATCTAGAGATCCGCAAAAACATCTACGTCGTATTGAAGGTTAAGCATGACTTTGGTCGTTGATCCAAGATCTTTGTCGTAATCGTCTTCTACTTCACCGGTCTCCGTAGCAATTAAGTATTTCTGAGAGTTTTTATCCAGTTTAACGCCGGCTTTTACTTTTTGCGCTGAGGAATCGATTCCTAGCTCGTCCGCCATGTCTTCAAACTCCTCGCCAAGCTTTTCCAGAACGTATTCCAGGTCCTCTCTATCGTACTCCTTCAGTGTTTGAGAGCTCATACCAATATTGAAACAGTCAAAACTTAAATTTCTTACCGTCTGGTAACACTATTTTGCCTCTTCCGCTTCCTCCAGCAGCTGGCACTTCCTACATAGGTCGGAGGAGCATGGTTCGCCGCAGCGTTCACACTCTCGCAGCCGGTTCTCATCCGATTCAAACTCTTTATGCTTTCTCAAGAGCTCAGAGATCTCTCTTCCCTCCGAAACAATGGAAAACTTGGTGCCTGGCATCTCGGACTCCAGCTTGTTCAAGAAGCTTTTCACCATAGGCCGCAGCGATCCTTCTTCCACGTGCGGGCATTTATCGATGACGCCCAGGTCATGCAGCTTTGAGTAAAGCGC
This sequence comes from Candidatus Nanohaloarchaea archaeon, assembly GCA_042217665.1. Lineage (GTDB taxonomy): Archaea > Nanohalarchaeota > Nanosalinia > Nanosalinales > Nanosalinaceae > JBDGSH01. Next base: position 6,146 of record JBDGSH010000007.1, on the reverse strand, counting down.
GATCTCTTTTTCAAGACAGTCCTTCAAAGGCTTTATACGCTCCACAAATTTTTCGTGGTCGACTATATCTTTTCCGCTGATACGCGCCATTCTCTTCGTATCTCCTTTAATATGGTTCATCATGATGGCCTGTGCCTCGTCATCCAGGTTGTGGCCGATCGCTATCTTGTCCGCATCTACTTCCCGGGAAAGCTTGTTCAAAAGGTCGCGTCTCAGGATGCCGCAGTACGTGCAGTTCGACTTCTCCAGTTCATCCACAACGTTCTCCATCCTTAGATCGTAGTAGTCTTCGTAACGTCCTACTTCAAGTTTTACGCCAAGATCCTCGCATAGCTCTTCCGCAGCTGAGATCGACTCGTTTCTGTACGGATCGATTCCTTCATGGACAGCTACCGCCACGATTTCAATGTCCGGACGGTCGCCGAAGATTTCAACCAGTTGTTGAAGCAGTACCGCGGAGTCTTTTCCACCGCTTAACCCTACTGCGATCGTATCGCCGGATTCAACCATGTCGTTCTCTCTGATCGTGCTCTTGACTTTCTTGTTGATATCTATGGAGAAATGTTGTTCGCAGAGAGCTCTTCCCTCGTACCTGCGGTAGATTACAGCGTCTTCCCCGCATTTTGAACAGGTTTCTTCCTGGGTCATAGAAGGGTTTGGAGAGCCGAGTTTTAAGTCAGGCAAGGATTTGCTTCAACTCTATCAGGGAATCAATACTGTAATCCGGTTCAGCTTCAACCTTGCGTCTCTTAATCAATGCGGATTCTATTCCGGCGTTTTCAGCCGCTAAAATGTCTGCGTCGGAGTCGCCGACCATTAGAACGTTCCGGGTGCCGAGCTGTTCCATGGCTTCTTCCAGCATATCGGGGCTGGGCTTTCGGATCCTGGCTCTCCTCTTCATATTGTTTAGGCTGGGCGCGTGAACCGTTTCAAAACTGTTTCTTAGATTGAATTCGTCTAGAGACTGTTCTGTGGATTCTCTGGAAGCGTTGGACACCATTGCTTTCGGCAACGAGAGCTGTTCAAGAAGTTTTTCCGCAGAGTTGAACGGACGGATCTTTCCTTCCGCCATCAGCTGTTTTTTCTTCTCCGAAACGTTTCTGATTATAGCTCTCAAATCATTCCAATCCATTCCTTTTCCCTCAAGGAAAGACCTGGTTTCATGGATTGAATCGCTGAAAATATAGTTTTTGGCTTCTTCAGGCGTCAGTGAGAATCCAAGTTCTTCCGCTTTCCTGATCTTGGCCTGTTGAACCCAGCGGTATTCATTGTAAGAGGAGTCCAGAATAGTTCCGTCGTTGTCAAAAATCACAGCGTCAAAGCTTCCTGTCATACAGGCACAGGTTCAGGTGGCAGTGTTAAAAACGTTCAACTCGGCGATTAAACTACAGAGCCGGGGTGGCGGAGCCTGGTTGAACGCGGCAGATTCGAGCTTATTAGGAAGCCCTCCCAACTGAAGTTCACGAAGGATCCCTCCTTACTCGTTCGGATCCGGCATCCTAATCAGGCAGATATGCTGATTCCGGCGTTTCCCGGAAGATGATAGGAAGAAATATCTGCTGGCCCATACGCGGCCTCCTGGGTTCAAATCCCAGCCCCGGCGCTTTCAGCGCCTTTCTGGCATTTGATATCGAAGAACTCTAGGAGTTCTTCTGTAATAGAAAATCTCTGATTTTCGTTCCCGGCCCAGGCGTTTTTCCTTTAATTGGAGAACTGTAACTTGAGAGATTTTCTGACCGTAACAAATATTAGGTTTGTGTGATAAAGTTATTATTATGGCGAAGGTTAGTGTCGATGTTCCGGATAGTTTGAAGGATAGAATTGAGGAAACCGCTGAGAAAAAGGATTACAAGAGCTCTTCTGAGTATATCAGGGAGGCGCTTAGGAACCAGCTGGAGAAAGATGAGGAGATCGATCCTGAGCTTCTCTACAGATATATGAAGCTTCAGAAAGGCGAGGGAAGAAGTCAAAGCGTGGAAGAAGTGCGGAAGGAGCTTAATAAGTAATGGTTCAGATACGGGAAGAAGCCAAAAACGATCTCTCAGGGTTCGAAGACAAGGTTATGAATAAGATTCTTGATAGTATAGAGAAGTATTTGAAAGGCTCCGTAGCTAACGACAAGGTAGAAGTCATACAGAGACCTTCATACGACGCGGTATTCCATCGTCTTAAACTAACAGAGGGTGAAATGAACCACAGAGTCTACTTCGACTACAAAGACTCAGAAATCCAGGTCTTCGCGGTAAGGCACAGAGACTTTGCATACAGCTCTAAAGACATAAAAGAAGCGGTAAAAAGACTCCAAGAGCTTCAGAAGCAGTAAATTAGATCATTCGCGTAACCGCCACAACCTGTTTAACTTCTCCGACCTATTGTTTTCACAGGTGGACTAGAATGAAACTGGTGCTTCCGTTTGAGGACGAGATACCGGACAGGTTTTCAAAATACTTTGACGACGACTCGCCGAGGGTAGAGTTTGAAGACGTTCCAGAGGGGGCGGAAACCGTCGCGTTGATTATGGACGATCCTGACGCACCGGTCAGCGGCGCTTTCACGCACTGGGTGATCTGGAACATTCCAAAAGGTGAAGCGGTACCGGAGAACATTCCTCGGGAGAAACGATTGGAGAACGGCGCCAGACAGGGAGAAACAGACTACGGCGACATCGGTTACGGCGGTCCCCGGCCGCCCTCAGGCACGCACGGCTACCGGTTCAAAGCCTATGCAGTGGACACGGAGCTCGACCTGGCGGCGGGAGCTTCAAAACAGCAGCTTCTCGACGCACTGGAAGGCCACGTTATCGAAGAGGACGAGGTCACGGCGGACTACACAAAGCCATAGAAATTGAAGCGTCAGAGAAGCATAGGGGTCGACTCTCGATAGCTCCTGTACTTTTCTTCCCCGATTTCTTCCATAACTTCTTTTTCCTCTTTAAAGCAGAGCTTGTAGTACTTGTAGATCAGGATCGGCAGTATCACCGTTGTCAGGAGTGTCGGCCAGCCTATGAACCATCCTGAAGCGATCAACATGATTCCAAGGTACTGAGGATGGCGGGAAAAACTGTAGATTCCGGAGGTAACTAACTCGTCTTCCGTCCTGTAGATCGTGATCCAGCCCCATGCAACGAGGAACATGCCGATGACGGTGATTAAGACTCCTAGAAGCATCCAGAAGTTCATTCCGAAGGTCTGGCCGAGAACTGAAAAACTTAAGATGTAGTTTGGTGTGTAGGCCGCGGCTCCGGAGAAAGAGGATGTCAGATAGACGGATAAAGGTATTCCGTACATTTCAATGAACAGTGAGACGATGAAAGCGGTGTAGATACCGAGAGAGCTCCAGTCCACTTTTCTGCGGAAGCTGAGCGGGATCAGGAACAGTAGGAATCCTGCGATGTTCAGAAATGCGATATCCCACCGGTTCCGGATAATGATGCTGGAGGCCTGGCCGGAGATAAAGCTCCAGAAATGCTGGAGAAAGAACGGCAAACCGATCACGGAAACCACGGCTAGGCTGCCTAAAACATACTTCCTGTATCTCCGCCACTCCATGGAAAATGTTTCCTGAGACCAGCTTTAAACGTTCTCCGCTACACCCCGATTGACATTCTCAAAGCGACGCGGAGACCTGTTCCCAGACCTATAGCCACTAAAGCGAACAGGACAAGAGCCTTAAACCGTTTATCCTCCAGATCATTGACAACGTAGAACGCAGCAGCCAATATCAAGGCTTTCGCGATCAAGATGCCTGGAGGTCCGAAGAAACCGGTGAAGGTCTGCGCCAACAACTGTTTCTGTGTGTAGCGTTGCGAAACCGACAGCATGCTGGTGAAGCCGCCGAAAAACTGGCTGAAAACCGCCAATATATACCAGCTCTCGCCGAAAACAGTTTCACGGAAGCTTAGGAAGAAGAAAGCCGCGACAGCTGCGGAGAGAGCAAACGGCAGAATGAGATCCATCGCCGCAAAACTGTTGGTTAAGACCAGGAAGCCGGCGAGACCGGCGAAAGGCGTCAATAAAACCGTGCCCAGCGCTCCGATTTTCTGATCAAAGCCGAGCGTTTCCGGATCCAGCTTTCTGGAGATCGCCACACATAATAGGAACAGTGAAGCGATTAAAAAGTATATCAGCGGTGTTATAAGTATAATTCGAAAAATGAAGGGCGGGAAGCCGGTGTCTTCGATGAAACGCAGTACTCCGCCGAGCAGGATGAAAGGTGTGGTGTAGACGACGGTTCTAGGAGTAAATTTGATGCTGTACCGGTCGAAAAGTTTTTTTACGCCGTAGAGACTGAGTGCGGCGATCAAGGCCCATGTGAACGTGTTTACAGGGTTGTAGCCTGTGTGTGCTACTGTCTGGCTCCATGTAGCGGTTGCTGCGTTGTTTGCGTCCGCCACTATCGGCCCTATCAGGTACTTCCAGAAGAATTCGGCTAGACCCATAAATGTTTTTTAGAGTTCAGGTGTTTTAAGCCGGTCGGCTTCGTAGGGGATATGGGAGCTTGTACTCCGGTTTACCCGGTTATCGTTTTTACCGAGGCGGTCAGGAAATTGGTCGGCAGAGGCTTGCATCGGTAGAAGCTGTGGGTTTCCCGATCGTAGCAGGTTGCGATCGGTTTAAACCTGTTTCCGCTCAAGCCGTAGCTGACGCCATAGCCGGTCCTGTAGACTTTTTCTGCTGCGTTGAACCCTGGCTCTACCTGTTTCTCTCCGTAGTCAGAGCAGTCCACTGTGGTTATGTTTTGTTGTCCCTGGCAGAGAGGGTGCCGGTTAGTGTAAGTTGTCAGGTGGATTTCTTTTCCGTTCGAGAGTTTCAGGTCGTAGGCTTCTCCGTCTCCCAGGTTTCCGGTCATCCTGTAATGGTGGATTTCGGTGACGTGGTTTTTTGAAGCCGTGAATTGAAGCAGGGCAAAGATTGATAGCACGGTTAGAAAGCCTCCGATCAAGATCTTTGAGCGTCTGGTAATAGTTATCTTGTTGAAGACTGGTCTGAACTTGAACTCCATAACCTTTGTTTATACCGGTAGAGCTAAAGTTTTTCTCAATCGATGTTTTTTATGTTTTAGTTACAAAATCTTCTGTATGTCTTTGATAGGTGAGAGAGCTGGTAGACCGTTCGGACGTTACTTTAACGAGGATGAGTGGAACGTCGATACGCTGGAGGATGATAACGGTAAGGTTCATCTAAGGTATCGCAGAGAAGGTGACCCTAAAGTTATAGTCGCCGGGTATGAATCGGACGTTTCTTCAGGTAGCGACGGTTATGTAAGTGTTGAGCCGGTGTTGCGCGGCGATAAAGAAAATCTGAAGGAAAATATAGAGCAAGAGTATGGCCTTGAGCTGAGTGATGACGACATAAAATTTTTGGAGCCAAACAAGAACGGGATTTGAACCGGTTCCTAGAGGTATTGAGGAGGGTTAGAGAAAAAACTGCTTTTGCGGTGGATTTTCCGGGGATGGAGGGGTTAGAGAATCCTGATAACCGGTTTAATTATATAGAGCCTTTGGAAGTCTATCATCCTCTGGAGGATTTCGATTTAGCGATGGACGCGTCTCACTATGCTTCGAAGGGAGAAGCCAGAGAGATTTTCGGGTCCTATAATGATGTTTCTGCAGTGGAGCCTGGCATGAGGGTGGAGAGAGTTCTTCAGATCCGGGCTCTGAGAAAGTACCTGGATTTAACACCGGAACTCGTATACTATCCGGGATGTGGAACAGATCTGGCTCCTTCAGAAGGTTTTCCGGAAGCTGACGTTCTTTACGTTGATATAGAGGAAGAAAATATCAGTAAGCTTGAGTCAGAGGGATATGATGCGGTTTGTGCCGAAGCCGAAAGCTTTGATGTAAAAGAAAACACCGGCAGTAAGCCGGAACTCATCTTCATGTATGATCCTTCAGGGAATCCTGAAGAAATAATTTCCGGGAACATCAAGCAGGATAACTGGGTTTTTGCCGACAAAGCATTAAGCAAGGATTTAAAGCCGGTAGCAGGCGTGGTGCTGACCAGAGATGGGTACCTAGAGATACATGACAGCAGACCATGCAACATCTTCGCCAACAAAAAAGAATGAACTCTAGCTGTATAACTACAGAAAAAGGCAGGACCCGGACTTTTGAACCGGCAGTTGGTGATGAAGGTAAAGAGGTTAGA
>JBDGSH010000069.1:0-5331 GCA_042217665.1 Candidatus Nanohaloarchaea archaeon | reverse complement strand
CTTCCAGAGTTCACATGTCTCAGAATCGGGTTTGAGGAAGGATTCTGTATTTCCTCTCCTGAAAAGATCAACCCGCCGTTTAGAGAGACCTCAGAAACGTTAAATATACTTTTCTGCGACATGTTCAACGCTGTGTTGATCGGATGGATCTGACTAAGCGGATGTCTTGGTTCGGAAGCCGGCGCTGCAGCTAAAAAGCTGAGAGCAAGTAAGAAAGCGGATAATAAAGCTAGTTTCTTCATTTTTGTCTAATTGCCTCCGTAGCTGCATCCTGTAAAGTTTTCGATGTTTTCAACTGTTTTTACTCCCTGTAAAACAGAGTTATTGTAGACAAATGCCGGCACTCTTTTTACTCCTGCCTGAACCGCTTCTCTAAGGGTTTGATTGTTTGAGACATCTCTGTAGATCGGTTGAACCGTCTGTGTTCCGCCCAGGAGCTGTATCTGAGCCTGTGTGGATCTCTGAGAAAGATTTCCGTACATGATCACGCTTTTGTTTTCCAGGCAGTTTGTAAACCGGTTTCTGGCTTCTAACGATGCGGCTAGCTGTTCTGTGTCCACTAAACCGGTTGAGAATTTTTCCCCGTCCAATGTTGCGTAAACGGTTACTAGCTGGTTCTGCTGGTCTTTGAGGTTGATCCTATACATCTTGGATTCTCTCTCTACTGAAACCAGTTCCAGGTTTCGACCTGTCTGTTCTGAAAGCACCTGTTTAATCTCTTCTCCTACCTGTCCCGGCCTTTTTACGTCCTGGTTGATCCAGAGAAATGTTACCGCTGACCCGATTATAAGGCCGGAGATCAGGAATGCGATCAGTTTCTGGTTTTGAAGAACAGGTGAAAGCCCGGTTTTCAGACGCTCTAAATCCATAACTATCCTTTTACAGAGATTGTTTTTACTTGTTTTCATTTTATAACATAGAGAACTCCATTTTCAGCTATGAGGAAAACCGTTCTCGCCGCCGCGTTAATCCTCCTAGCTACAGCTGTACACGGCATAGAAGCTGATATCTCAAAGAACTGCGGCGAACTAGACCCTCTGATCTCTCTCAGCAGCCCTAACAAAACATACGGTCATGCAGCAGGACCCAAAGTTTTCAAACAAAAAGTCTGTATAGGAGAAATCAGAAGCTCAAGTATAGGCACTTCATGTCAACGCAAAACAGCGTTCTACCTTTCAGGCGACAACCAGACAGCGCATTTCTCCAAATTCGACACCTACAACCTTCACGTCTGCATGGGCTCGACCGAGACACGTGTAACCCCTGAAGGCGGGAGCTGCCTGAACAATGAAACAGCTCTATTCTCCGTCTCCGGAGTCCACAACGCACATATAGCCAAACCTTCCGTCTTCAACAGAAAAGTGTGTGCAGATTATTCAATGCCTGACAACATCACTTTAACGCTTGAAGCTAATCTTTCATCCTCGGACAACGTTTATTTCGATGGTAAAAGCGTTTCTGGAGAAGAAAGCTTTACACCGCCCGCAGAACTTCCCTACATCGTCTCAGAATCAAACAGCTATGTTACAGGGCTTGTAGAATCAAGTTTTTTGAGAGCTAAGAGAGAAATCGACGTTAAAAACCGTTTAACGTTTACTAGGAGAGGGAACCGCGGCAGCTTTCTTATACCGTTTACAAGAGGCGATCACGAGACTATTAAGGAACGAGAATCTTTAATCCTGAACCATAAACTGCTTGAAAGCCTTAAACCCAGCTTTGGATACTTTATACCTTCAGAACCGCTGGTAAAAGTGATTTTAATCCCGGAACAAGAAATCAAATCTGATCTAGATGTCTCCTCAGCTTACTTCGAAATGAAGCTGGAGAAGATAGGAGAAAACCGTGTGGAGGTGCGTGAAGTTGAGTAAAGGCCAAACCATCAGCATCGACTGGATGATAGGTCTATCACTGTTTCTGACAGCTTCTCTAACCGCAGCATTCGCTTTTTCAGGCTTCCAGTTTACAGAACCTCAAACTGTTCTTGAAAAAAACGCAGACAGCCTCCAACAAGAAATCAAAGAAAATATATCTGTTAAAACTCTGAGAGCACCTTTAATCGTACGCTCCAGTCACAAAATCGAGAATATAGTGCTCGACAGAAAGTTCGTCTTCGAAGAGTTTACGGCTTCAGGGTTTTTCGATACTAGCTCCGAGATAGATCTCTCAAACAACCGATTAATCGCTATTATCGATGCTAAAGACACTGAACACCACTTAACCCTGTTTAAAAACCTGGACGTCAACCGAACAGCCTCAAACAATTTAAGGACAGGCAATTGGCTGAACAACTCCCGGATCTCTATCCATCCAACGTCTTCCGGAATTTCCTCACTTCAGTTCAAAGGCGAAGAAATGCTTTCGCAGACCTCTGATCTAGGCTTTACAGACGACTCAACAAGTGAAAAACATGTATACGCCTCTTCTTACTCCGGAAACCTTAGAATCTACAACAACTCGCCTGAGATCCTGATCAAAAACTCAAACGCCGCCACCTTCTACTTTAAAAACTTTACAACACTTTACTGGGGAGAAACAGACTCATCACAAAGCTTGAGCGGCACAGGCACGTTTAAAAGCGGAGAAACACCCGGCTTCACTCTAGCTAACTCCAGCGAGAGCGCAACATTCGTAGGCGACATGAACGCAGAGATCTCCAAACCTGATCCCTCAACCGTAAAAGCCGTGATCAACGCGGAGAAGTTCAAGATCCGGCTACAAGACTCAGGAGTAACTGAAGGCATTCAAAGAATCAATTTTCATGAAAATGGCACACTGAAGCTTGGCGCGAGGAGATACAAAGAGTTTGTATGGAAGAAGAAAATCGGAAAGCTGCGCAACCTTACTAGAATTAAGTTCGAACGACGTTTTAATCTAGAATCTGTCTACAACATTACTATAAGCAGTGGAAACTCGACTCAACTTGACAGAGGCTACGACATCCCTATTGAAAACGTGGTAGTTGATAAAAGATCCTGGCTTGCGATCAACAGATCAGGCGACCTTGAACGTATTTCATCCCGCGTGGTGGTATGGCAGTGAAAGGATTCGTCTACACTTTAGAAGCTGTAATAGCCTCAGCTATGATCCTAAGCATGGTGCTGATCGTTTTACCCGAATCCAAGCCGGAAAAGAGCTTTGATAGAACCCAGCTCAGGTCAACGCTCGATTCACTGGAAGAAAAAGGCGATCTAAACGGAAATCTCTCAGAGACGGAAGTTGAAAAAATGATCGCACCCTACATTCCTCCTGACAGAAACTTCACCGTCTCAATCCTCAACGTCTCCCAAAAAAACGGAATGCTTGCCGATACCGACTCAGAATACCTTCAGCTTAACGGCTCATATTCAAAACTTCACCTATGGATAGAAAACGCCAGCAACATGAATATCAGCTTTAGAAACGGCCGCTTAGCCAGCAAAACAGATGGAGACAGGTACATAGAACAGTATATCGGCTCCACAGACGGCTGGCTTAACACAACCGGCACAGGCAGTGTAGAGTATACTTTGACTTCTTACAGATCTCAAAACCTGGCAACAAGAACATCAGAAACCACTGTGATCAATAAAATCATTGTAAAAAACGGTTTGAGAGAAGTAAGGGTGATTCTGTATTAAAAGAAAAGGTCAGATCTTTATACTGGGTGCTTTGATCATCGCGTCGCTTGTACTGATCGCATCCTACTCATTCAACAGTTTCATCCGTTCAAGCCCTGAAAACACCGTTAAAAACTTTTACGACCAGGCGCTGGAGAACTCGCCGGAAGTATTTAACAAAGCGTTTAGAACCAATACATCTCCCAGATACGTTTCAAAACAGCTTTATCTATACAACAGTTTCCTGGAGACGCGTTCAGCTGTTAGAGGAGCGAAATTCTCCTCAATAGAGGTTTTTGTGATGCCAGAGATCGGCCAGCTTCGAATATTGAATTACAGAGAAAACAAAACCGTTTTCAACGTTACTATTAACTCCAATTACCGTAAAATCGAGTTAAAAGCTCTTCAGACCGAAAAACTTAGTTTCACGCCGGGCACCGTCGATATCAAGATTTTCTCCAGGCACAGAATCAACAAGACTTTTCAGGCCTCGAATCCTCGACTGCTGACCTACAAGCATGTGAGCGACGAGGACGAGAGCTGGAAGAAAGCTGTTCTCCATTAATATTTAAGCCGGCGGACCGAAAAACAGGTTATGGCGAAGGGAGCCTCCCAGATAGCAACCATGGCGCTCTACATAGGAATCACCGTAGCAGCAATCTCAGGAGCAGTAACGGTAGGAGCGCCCGCATTGGAGAACATGCAGGAAGCATCATCTATTAAAAAAGCAAGAGAGTTCATGCAGACCCTTGACACAAAAATACAGGAAGTAGCATCCGAAGGAAAAGGCTCCACAAGAACCATATCAGCCAGCTTCGACCGCGGCCGACTCTACTTCCAAAACGCCACAGATTCAGCCATCTACGCCCTAAGAACCGATGCAAACGTAATATCTCCACAGACCTCCAAAAGATTCGGAAACGTAATCCTAAGCTCCAACGCCAACGTCAAAGTCAATAAAACCACAGTCAACGGCAAAGACTGCTACATGATGGAAAATGAACACATAAAAGCATGTATAAAAGCAGTAGGAAACCAATCCAACCCGCAGCCCATCAATACTTCCGAACTACTGGTAAAATACACGTTCAAGAATCCGAACGGCGCCAACAAAGACCTGAACGGAAATATTTCTGTGATGCTGAACGGTAAACCCTCCACAAGCTACGGCACCGGCTTCACGTACCCTGAAAAGACAGGAGAGTTTATTGGAACCGGCAGAGTAACCGCAACAATCACCAGCGACTACGGATTCAAATACGACGTCATAATAGCGCTTCCAACCGGCGCAGACTTCCTTAAAGTCGACGTGCAAAACTTCCGCTGAAAACGTAATACAAAACCTGTGTAAAACCTGATAAATCGGCTTTCTGTATTACAATTCTCCCTGGCATCGAAGATTCTTAAGGTTTTCAAAAACAACTCTAACCATGTACAGCAAAAATATCCGCCAGCAACTCGAAGAAAAAAACATTGAAACCGGCGACCGCATAAAGGCGAACGGCTACCAAGGCCGCCTAATGCCAAAACCGGAGAGCGGCGACCCCGACACACTCATAGTAAAACTGGACTCAGGCTACAACATCGGCGTAAAACCGGAAGAAATCGAACTCAAGGAGAAACAGGAATCAGAGGAACCGGAAAAACCCGAAATTCGGCATTCAGCAGACAAACCGGATATTCTCGTGCTTCACACCGGCGGAACAATCGCCTCCCGGGTTTCCTATGAAGAAGG
>JBDGSH010000068.1:0-23926 GCA_042217665.1 Candidatus Nanohaloarchaea archaeon | reverse complement strand
ACCTCCTCATGGCCATGGACGACATCCAGAACAAAGCCGCAGAAGGCCTCGGACTTGACGACCCAGCGGACAGAGAGAAAGAAAACCGGATGCGCGGACCACCATTGAAACCGGTGGAATGCAGATGTGGGGAACTGAACAAGTGCTTCCGGGAGACGTGTGAGAGCTGTGGCACAGAACTTCCGGACGCCGAAATGCCTAAAGGCGAGGCCTTCCAGGATGACGCGGTAGATCAGGAATCGGTTGGAATCCTGCGTGAAATGGCGGAGGAAATGGGGATGACAGTGGAGGAATTTAAGCAGAGGTTCGGAGAGTAAGTCTATGTTGAATTAAGGGCTCTTTCAAAGGCCTTAGACGGGGGTTCATACTCATCAATTCCCTCTATTTCTTGGAAGAAAGAGATTAGTTCTTCATAATTTTCTTTTTCAGTATGTTCCAGGAAATCTTGTAACGCGTTAGCGAAATCTCGCCTAAGTAGAGTTTCTATTGTTCCCTCAGTATTTTCGTATTCCTTGAGATATTTTTCCAGAAATTCGTCTATTTTTTCAGGAGGCTGACTTTCTATATTCCAGATCTCACAGAATAATTCTGTCAGGCCCTTTCTCCTTAATTCATAGTATTGTGCTCTGGTTCTCTCGCCTTTCTTTACGAGGCCAATATCTTGAAGCTTGCTGATTACTCTGGAGACTTCTTCTCTGTCGTTCTTCTCTAAGATCTCGTTTATTTCCTTGGCGTAGCTCTCTTTTTCTCGAGTTGCTATTATCTTGAGTATATGGAATGCGTAATTGTTCTTTACTGTTCTCTCTTTACTCCATCTTTCGGCCATGGGTTCAGTATCCATACCTTGGCTTAAATCCTGTTTCCTGTGGAGGGCTTATCCACACCTTTCTTAAGTTTTAGAATCTCCTTCAATGGCATGGATACTAAATCCACGCCTTTCTCTGGTCTCAAAAGAAGGCAAAACCGTCCAAAGAGGGAAAAGCAATGACAGAATACACAGAAGCAGAAGGCCACCTAGAAATAATACCGATCAAATTTTCAGAAGCAGAAGAATTCATAGCCAAGTATCACTCTCATAATGATCCGCCGCAGGGATGGAAATTTGGCTGCGCAGTAGCAAATACAGCTATCAACCAAATAGTAGGAGTAACAACAGTAGGAAGACCGGTCTCAAGACACTACGACGACGGAAAAACGCTAGAAATCACTAGAAACTGTATAAGAAACGATATACCAAAAAAGTACACAAAAAACGCCTCAAGCAAACTTTATGCAGCAGCCTGGAGAGCAACAAAAAACTTAGGCTATGAAAAATTGATCACATATACAATCAAAGAAAAAGAAAAAGGAACCCCGCTCAAGGCAACAGGATTTAACGTATTAGAAGAAAAATGCGGAGGAGGAGACTGGGACTCTCAGTCCCGGCCCCGAGATTATCAAGGCCCTAAGTCCGCAAAAACTTCATGGATCAAAAGGAATGAAAAAGAAAAAATACAGATAGAGGAAGCCAAAGAAAGAGACGCTCTAAAATAACCCTAAATTTCGTCAATTCCCCTATTAATGAGGACTGTCAAGGCCTGATTGACCGTCCAACCCTCTTCCAATGCTTTTTCCTTCAACCTGATAACAGCCGGCCGTGGTAGTGTAGCATCTACCTCAACGAGATATGAATCAGGCAACTCATCAATGAAAGATTCCAGGTCAGCCATAACTCTGCAAGAAATAACCTACCATTTAAGACCTGATCGAGTCTGTTCCACTTCTTCCACAACTACTCCGAGTTCCTATTAAGTACTTCTTTCAGATCCTCAGGGCTCATATAGGTGCCTTGAAGCCTTACCTTATCATCAGAAGTTCTGAAGATCATATCTCCATCGCCACCAAGTTTCTCAGCTCCCGAGTCGTTCAGGATGACTCTTGAGTCAGATGCAGATGGCAGTCTGAATGCCACTCTTGCATCCAGGTTAGCACGCAAATCAGTGTCAATAATGCTGGCACTAGGCTTCTGGGTCGCAATAACTAAGTGAATACCAACGTTCCTGGCCCTCTGAGCAATCATGCGGATATTCTGCTCAAACTCGCTTGAATCATCTCTCAACTGGTCCAAAAGATCAGCATACTCATCAATAACGACCAGATGAGGCTTCATCTTCTCATTCTCATCAACCTTGGAATTGTGGCCTTTAATATCGGTAGATAAAGATTCTTGCAACTTATCAGTTCTCTCATCGATCTCCCTCTCCACGATGTCCTCGATCAACTCCTTAGCGTCCTCAGCATCAGTAATTACTTCCCCATCTGCCAGGTTCACTAAATCATTTTGGAAAGGGGAGAACTCAGTCCTCTTAGGATCAATTATCGACAATTCAAAGCCTTCAGGCCCCACAGATTCATACAGCGAACCCAATAAATTGTACATGAAAACCGTCTTGCCGCTGCCTGTAGTGCCTCCAATCAGCATGTGAGGAGCTTCATCTATTCTCCGCTTTACAACAGAACCGCTGGGCTCCACACCAGCAATAATAGGCAACTCGCCTAACTCATTATCTCCATCTAATTCATCCTTAAACTGGTCAAAGTTCACAATATCTCTCTCACTCTTCGCAATATCAACCGCCACGTACGGTGTCCCAGAAAGCCTGTGGATATCCGGCTCATGATTCAATGCCAAAGATCTAGCAATATCCTCAGTACGTTTCTCAAGCTTACTTTGCTTCACACCTGGAGAAAGCCTAACCTTGTATCTGATAATATTCGGCCCAACCTCAACCTCTTCTTCCGGAATGTCCTGAATATCGATATTATAGTTGTTCAAAGCCATCTTCAGCTGATTCAACTGTTTCTCAATATCGGTATCGTGCTCAAACTCCATACTTCTCTCATCCGATTCAGTTTCGTCTTCTTCAGACACCTCCTCAAATTCTTGATCTCCAGAATCTGCATCTTCTTCTGTCTCTTCGTCTTGCTCTTTCGACTCCTGAACAGGACTTTCCAAGGCCTCCTCAGAAACATAACCTCTTAGAGCCTCTTTAATCACTTCCTGAGGCAATCTATCGACCTGGATAGGCCTACCTGCAGACGTAGAAGCCTCGATATTGGTACTAGTTGAGTCTCTGCTATTTATCTCTACAGATACAAGCCGAGGATCAATATCTACCTCAGGGATCTCATCTTCATCTGAATTGAACAAGTTATTCAGCCTATCAACCCACTCCTTGGTATTAGATAGATTATCCCTCTGCTTTAACTCATCGAAGATTTGCTCCTTCAAAACCTCCATCCTGGGTGAAGAAGTCAAACGAGTGTTCTCCTCGAAAAGCCTTCTGATCGTCCTTGTGGTTATACTCAGTTGATCTACCACATCGCCTTCAATCTCTTTCTCTTCTTCATCAATCTCAAACTTGGTTGGTTCAGGGTCATCCACGGCCTTGACCTCTACAATCTCGAATGAAAGCGAATTATCGCCTTTGAACTTGACAACCAAGAAATCTGCTCTCCTATCTGAATCACTGAAATTCAACCAACTCCTAGTTACAGGATCATCGATCGATATGATAAGCTTCTCCTGATCTATAATCTGTTCAAGCCATTTGAAAGCAATAATAGCTCCTAAAGATCCTTTAACATTGTTAGAGCGTGTGTTCTGCTTTGATTCGTTATTGATCAATTCCAAAAGGCCCTTGTTTTCAACATTGATTATATTTTCAACAATCTCATCGATATCTTCTTTTTCCGGCACTATTGGGTATTCATTAAGGATTCTTGCCAGCAATTTCTCAAAGTACTTTCTATCGCTGGTGTAAACCGCGTACGTTCTCTCACCATACGTATTCACCGAAATTAGGTTTTCTCCAGGGAAATCAGTTCTATTAGTGTCTGGTGAGGAAACGGTTGTCCAAATCGAACTTTCTTTAATCTCATCCAGCGTGTCCTGATCAATATTCAACTCATGGACGCTTCCAGTATGGTTATTTTGCCTTCTGTTGTTCAAATGATTGGTCAGACTTTGATACTCAGAGAATAGATCGCCTTCTTTTGACGTAGTCTTGCTAATTTCATCCTCCATCTTATCATATTTGAACTGCTTTGGAACATACAATGGATGGACCTCATTGCTCTCATCCCTATCAAACTCCTCGATCTCCGGCGAACTATTGTCATTAACCACTACAAGGTGTCTCGAAAGGTCCTCGATATCTCTTAGATAATCCTCGTAACTATTTCTCTTTAAAGTCCTGATCTTGTATTCCTTAGAACCGCTTGAACCAAACGTATCCATTATTTCGTCTTGTTTATCGCTAGAGAAGTCGGATATTAGGTCTTCCCGTTCCTCGTTCACGTATACAAGGTCTATCTCTGCTCCAGAGATAACGTCCTTGTCTTTCAATTTAAGAATAGTTTTAATTAGAACCTTGATGTCAGTAGGGTCGATTACCGATATCTTTAGTCCTTTCGAAGATGGAGGATACGCCTGCGTGAACTTCCTGAGGTTCTGTTCCCAGAAATTCCTATCGCTACTTACCTCACTAGGATCAAGTTCTGCGTAAATGGGCAAATTCTTCTTTTCATCTGATTGAATCAGGTGTCCATCTCTCACATTTCTGTTGCCGGAGGTATTAATGCTTCGTAATACATGCGGTTGTTCCTCAACAGCATTAATCAAAAACTCTTTCTCATTCTCACTCAGCTCGTCCTTTTCCTTATCTACCCGCCTAGCAAGCTCGAAATAACGCCACAGATGCAACGGATGGAGAGGAGTCAGTATAATCTTCAACCCAGAACTCGTGGAGACACAAATAGTATCGAGTAAAAGGAAATCCGACAACAACTTCGGAGCTCCTTTAGAGCTCATTTCCTCAAGCTCTCTATACTTATTATCTAGAATCTCCTGCGCATCCCTGTAGGCGTCCCTGTAATCCTTAATATCTTCATAAAGCTGTCTATCGCCCATTATCCTCATCAAAGGAATCTCCATAAGACTATCTAATGCTCTTACAACTCTAGCACGCTTCTCATGGAGATCTTCAAACTTATCGACCAAGATTTGGAAATCTTCCTCTCCCTCGGCAAGTCTCTCCAGCTTTTCAAACGATTCACCCTTCAAACTAAATTTCTCAGTCTGGTAAGAATTAAAATTACGAATAGCGTCCTGAAGATCATCTACATCATCTATTTTACCGCCATAATCATCCTCAGACACAAAATTGTGGATAAAGTCTGAGAAATTGCCTCCAGGCTTAATTTTTCTCTTACCCTCCGAAGTCTCTACGTCCAAGTCTTCATTATTCTCGATTGCTTCATCTATGCGTTCATCGATGTCCTCCATTTCTCTCTCCAGTTTACCTTCATCTTCAAAGACTGTATCTACAACGGTTCCCTCTCCGCTGACATAATTGGTCGTATTAGTGCCTGATGATGAAGAAGCAGTATCAAGCAGTTCCTTAACGTCATCCAGATCTAGATCGCTCAAGATCTCCTTTGATCCATCTCTCTGGAAATCTCTTATCTTTTGGAAAACCTGAGTAGCATTATCTAGGCCTTCCTCATCTCTATTAATATTCCGCGTAATTCTGTTCTGATCGGATTTACTTAGGTTAGCTATACGATCAACTTTCCTCTTATTATCCTCTAATCTACTTCTGACTTTATCTGGTTCATTAAGCAAACCATCATCAGGCAGCAAACCTATCAAGTACAATCTCTTCTCAATCTTCGCTATCGAATCTTGGCCTTCCTCGTCCATTACAGAAGCAGCGAAATCGGCCCAGTCTTCTAGCGAGAAATTATTCCCAAAGTTAGTTTGGAAAGCATCAATAAACCTGTTCACAGGTTTATTTCCTGCAAATTCAGACTTCTCTCTCAATAGTTCTCCAATTTGATTGCGAATATCGGCAGAAGGTATATCTTCAATTCTATCTAGAGAATTAGTCCTTGGTGGACGACCTCTGCTCAGAACTACAATCTTATCCGGTAGTGAACTATCTTCCCACTCATGGCTTGTCTCTTCATCATTTCTCCACTTAATAGCGTCATTAGCAGTTTCTGTAATTCTCACTCTCTCTAGTTCCGTATCGGCGGGTAAATCCTCATCTATGCCTGTAAAGAGAAGGCCAATATTCATTTCACAGTCTTCATCTATGGTATTTACTAACTTCTGTAGGTCTGCCTTCGGAAGTGACTTAACAGCGACTCCAATATTGCTTCTGTTTAGGGTTTCAGAGATTACTTCCCCCAATGCCTTTGCCAAGATACCTTCTCTCTCATAACTCATGATATATCACCAGAAACCATGGTAACGTCATCCGCATACTCAGTAGCATATCCTAGATCAACTAGAACTTGTTTGAAAGCCTCAAAGTTCCTCTTCAACGGTGTAGATCTCTTATCAGTAGTTCCCATACTGATATTCCAATCACTGAGTATATCTTTTTCTCTGTCCGTTCCTCCCACAAGAATACCGTAATCATCTATCAGCCTGTTCAAAAATTCATTCACAGGAACGGTCTCTTCAGGACCTACAACAGACTTCACTAAAGCCTCAATTATCTCTACATCGGGCTTGTAATACCTATTCTTGGCTGCATTACCCCTGGGCTTGAGCAAACCGCAATTCTTTCCGAAGGTCTGAACAGTATTCCTTGGAGTGTATGTTTTGAATAGAGAAACGTGATTTACGTTATCCACAGTATTTACTAAATTTTCAAACGTAGATCCAGTCTCTTCAGAATTAAAATTCTCTATGAAAACCTCCTTTGCATTACTGTGTTTCTCGCCATTTCTACCAGTTACTAACTTGTCAGACTCCACTATCTCCCTTATATCTTCTTCTGAAAGACCTTTAGCACCTATTCTGTCTAGCTCATGTCTAATACCTTTTCTAGTCCCGTTTACTACTTCAGAGAATGCCTTCCCTCTCGTATTTACACTTGCTTCTTCTATAACATCAGACTCTGCATAATTCAACAAGATAGGCACGAAACTATCTCTTCCATCATCTCTTATCTCATTATTCCTGTTGATAATATAGCTATAGAAAGCAAAACTGGAGAACTTTACAATCAATCTAAGTTGCTTCAGGCTCTTCTTATCTCTAGAATCTTCCAAGTGTTTTCCAAGAGTTCTATAACCTTCCTGAAGATTATCAGAAATATAACCTTCGTTCATTAAAGGCCCGAGCTCAGGATCCGATAATGTCGAAGGAGTTATTTCCTCCTTCTCAGCTTCCATCGTGAAAGGCCTGAACATAACCGATATTCCATCCATGTGGTTCTTGAGCTGTTTCTCCAACTTGGTTTTCAGCTCTTCCTCTGATGAAATCAATGTGTAAAGATATCTACCTGGTGTCACCGATATCGACAGGTCATTTATCTGCCAGTCACTAGTGAAAGTCGGAGCACTATTCATCTTACTGCCGGGATAGAATGAGTTATCCTCGTGAAGAACATCATGGAAAAGCCATCTTATTTCATTTATCTCTCTTTCCGTCACTCCTCTCTCGCTCTGGAACTTACCTACCAAGTCATCCTCGAGATCTTCGAAATCCACTTTACTTGGTTTCCTTGTAAACCTGTATAGATCCTGGTTATCGTAGGAATAACCCAGAACATGGTTCATCATTACATGAGCCAATTGAACGGTTTTAATTGAGCGAGAAGTAGCTTTCATTCCTAGAAAATGCTGGCTAGCCTGCTTATTAATCTCTTTAATGTCTAATTCGGTTACAGTCACTAAATATCACTTAACGTATATTCATCGTTATCTACTTTGATTTTTTTGTCTTCTCCAGTCTCAGTGTCCTTTAAACGGATTGTAGCATGGGTCTCGCTGCTTATTTCTTCCTTCTGAACATCTTCCATGAAGTTGATAATACGTCTTTCAATCCTCTTGTCCCTCATAAAGTAAGGTACACCTAACTCCAAAGTATTCAGGCGATCATGAAGGTTTTCATCTATCTTTAATCTAGGCCTATCGCTTTCGCCTGAATACTCCAAGAAGTAGTGATCGGAACTAAAAGACATAGCTTCTTCGATCTCCGGATTCAGCTGGGGAACCAAGTAATTGAAATTCTGAGTGGCTGCATCTGCTCTGGAAATCACAACTTGGTTCTCCTTCGACCTGAAATTATGGGTAAACCATAGGACCAGCTCATTGCTCTTGTCAGCATCTGGCAAGAAATATTTGTTCAACCGAAGGATGAGATTCTCCTTCTTCTGCTGAGTATTGATATCTTCATTACTTCTATAATTCATGAAACTGTCTCTTGATTCCTTGTATACATCTCTGGGCTTTACACCATCAACAGTTTTTTCACCAAACAGGAAAGCTCTTTTCTTACGCAAAAACTTCTTCTTAACCTCATCTATATCATACTCGGAGTCAGGAGCGTTAATTTCCTCTTCAGCCTCGCTCCATAGAACACTATCAAGATAAGGATGAGTCATCTCTTCAGGGTCCAAGTAATCCCTGAAAAGGTCGAAAACCTTGCCTCTACCTCTATAAGCCAGGTTATAGTATTTCAGATCCTCTGAGAAATTCCGTTCCTCATCTTTACGTCCACCATTAATGCAGTACGCAACAAAGTTCAAAAGATCTCTCATAGTCACTTCGGAATCGTAAGTCCCTAAGTAAGATAAGAGCTGCGTCAAACTGCTTTTGACACGTTCATTCCTAAGTTTCTCAATGTTATACGAAATATGATAATTAGAATCTGCTTCAACATCATATAAGTTCGTCAAATTATTAACGGTTTGATGAATAATCGTTTTAGACAAAATCTGCCTCTTACTCATATTTACAACAACTATGTCCTCATTAGGGTTTTCAAAGTCGTCAACTCTAGTAACTAACTGATTCTCCATTTTATACTGAATGTCTCTCAAAAACCCATAATCATCCGAAAACTCAGTAATCACCTGTTGCAAGGGGCCATCATTAATCGCTATGATTCCCTTCTTACCTTCATCATAAGCCTCTTTCCACTCTTCCACAAGTTCTTCTGGCTCCCGAGTAGATGCATCTGTCTCATAGTACCCGTCATACTCCCTTCTAATCTTCATGATGTGCTGAGTCTTACCATCACCAGGATTACCTGTCAAAACAACCTGACGCCCCTTTTTCATCTGTTCCTCAAGAAAATCATCCATTCGACTTTTAGCATGAATCTCCTTTCTTTGATCCTCAGACATAGTTTCCGCAAAACCGCCCTGAGAAATATCATACAAAAGTTCTCTGCTTATTCCATTCTTCGGTGACAAAGATCAAATACCCTCCACTATAAAATCGCTCAACTGCTTTTGGTTAAAGTCAGTCTTCTCACTTAATAGAATCTCTTCTTCGTCAAATTCTTTAAGCCTTTCCATGATGTCCTCCTTCAAGACTCGCTTAGATAGCCATCGCTCTTTCCAATGCTGGTAAACATCTTTCTGAGCTTTCTCAGGATCTCGATCCATATCCCAGTAATACTCAACCTCTTCATCTTCTCCTCGCAAGTATTCCTTAGCGTTAGAAGCAAGATCGATGGCAAAGACAATCCTCGGCGAGTCATGACGCAAAAGCTCAGTAGAAAGGCCTAAATTCTTCAAACCATTCTTAATCTTCCTCATTCTAGGGCCTACACCTTCTCCAAAACGGCCTCTAACCTTTTCACGGCCTTCAATAATCTCATTGGCCAAGCTTAGTTTCTCACGTGTATCTGGCCCGAACTGCACAGATCCCATACCCTTTGTCTTACCAATATTCTCATATTCAATAGTGCCGTTGTCCGCAGGCACCCGAATACGGGAATACTGAGCACTTCCAACCTCAAATAGCGAAGTTGTATCGAGAAAGGCCAACTCGTTAGACTTCGACTTAGCCTCTCCTTTCATAGACGAGGCAATCTTACTGACCTGTCCACTATATTTCTCCTTATACTTTTCAATGACCTTAGGGCCTGTCATCGCCATAGCTACCAGTTTACCGCCTAAAATCTCATTATAAGGTGGTACGGCTCCACATACATTGATATTCATCATGTTAGCTCCAACTTTCTCCTTCTTCTGTTCCTTCAATGCCTTCTTCAACGCCGACCGGCCATCAGGCTCATTCACAGCGTCTTCGATAAACTCCAGATCATCCTTGTCTTTATTCTCCTTAAAATACTGTAAAGCGCCTAATAACTTGCTCAAAGTCCTTGAACGCTTCTTCCTAAAGAGAGGGGTCTCGCTCTTTTTCTCCCAATCATCCAACTTCTCAGGGTTCTCATCCTCATAGTCCGGATCAGAAATTTTCTCTTCAGCCTCATCAAAAATCTCATCTAAAACTTCGAAGACCTTTTCGTCAGGCTGCTCAAATGATTCTTCACTTAAGTAGCCATACTCCTCGATGAAATCATCTTTCCTAATATCTCCTATACTTCTCTCTAAAGCCTTCCTAGAAGCTTCTCGGACGCTAGACGCCACCTCTTCTTTTCTCTCTTTGTACTCCTCCTCAGTCTCCAAATACTTGGTACGAGTAACAGTCCGAGTCTTCTTATCTTCGGTCCTCTCACTCTTTGGCAACTGCTCCTCATACTCTAGCTCCTTCTTCTTACGCCTCAATCTATCCTTCAAACCCCGTAGATTCCACGCAATATAATCGTCCCTGACTGCGATGTTCATGATAGGGCTTCCTAAGGATGCAATACCCATGACAGGATGATGTTTCCGGGAGGCATCCCGGATAAGGAACCGCAACTCACGTCCAGGTACAGTATTGTAAGGAGTCAGCCAGGTTAAACGGAAATACCTCCAAATATCATACTTCTCAATCCCCGTTTCTTCGTCAACAGACCTGTCAGCAACCTCAACATAAGGCTCCACTTCATCACAAACCTCCTCCAAAGCTTTCTCCTTGTCATCCGAATCAGACATGTCTAAATCGTTAAACAGATCCTCTCCATCTGCAATGACTTCATTAACAGGCACACCCTCCTTACTAGCGTTACCAGACTCCATCTCTCTGATAAACGACCGGATGCCATCATCCTTAAACTGAACCATCTGTTCCTTCCTCAAAGCCTTTCTCTCAGCCTCCTTATACTTCTCAGGGTTCTTCTCCCGATTAGGAGGAATAACTTGCAGTGTAGAATCTTCCCTTTGAAGGTTGTAACCAACCTCTACAAGATCTAAAAGCAATTCAAGGACCGCCAAGTACTTTATTTCCTCTTCAGAAATGTCATCAGGATATTTCCCCTCCAATTTCTTCTTCTCATCCTTAATAGCCACCTCCATATTGACTTTGTCAGGATTCCGGATCAATTCATCTACCAAAGCCTCAAAACTGTCCATACATCCATCATCCAGATCCGGATCAAACTCAATGAAATCCTGTTCAGACATCCTTAATCAAAACCTCATCTCGAAAGTTATAGAACTGTCCACAATAAGTACACCAATTGACACTTTTAAGAGACTAAACCCTGACGCCAGGGAAAAGGCCTGTAAACGTTTGTCTCGAAAAATAAGGTAAGATGACTGAAAAAACACTGCAAGACATGAAACAGGACATAGAGGAATTCTGCAGGGAAAGAAACTGGGATCAATTCCATAACGCCAAAGAGATCAGCATAGGTATCTCAACAGAAGCCGCAGAACTACTCGAACACTTCCGATTCAAATCAGAAGAACAAATAAAGCAAAAGCTGAATGAGGAAGACTCCAGGCAGGAAATAAAGGAAGAATTAGCCGACATACAGTACTTCCTCCTCAGATTTTCTCAGATGTACAACATAGACCTGGTAGAAGCAATGGAAGACAAAATGAAGAAAAATAGGGACAAATATCCGGTGGAAAAAGCTAAAGACAGCAACAAAAAATACGACGAGTTCGATAACTAATGGACAAAGACGAAATAGACCTTCTTCTGGACGCAGATCTCTACAAATTCACAGGCTCAATAGAACACTGGCTCACAACTTACCACAAAGGGTACTGGGGCCTCAACAGGGACTACAAAGAAGACTGGAAAAAAGAGATAGGAGTCGGAGACGTAATGGTACTACACGCATCAGAAAGTAGCTACCTAGAAAACGTCTCCACAACAGAAGCCAACAGCTTAGACACAGGGATCATAGGGATAGCGGTAATAGGAAGCCTAAGTAGAAAAGACAAACCTGTTTGGCTGGCAGAACGACAAGGAAAAGGAGAATGGCCTTTCCTCATCCATTTCTCAGAAATCTACTGGTTCGGAGACACACAACCTCTTGAAGACAAACCTGCCGAACAAAAAAGCCACAGAGAACAACTAGAAGAACTTAAGCACCTCAACGAGAATGTCATAACGTTTTCTGAGATGAGGTAGAGAACAGGTTACAGTATACCGCCTCAAGGATCTTACAAAAATATCGGCCAGCAGGAAAAGCTGAAGCCACTACTGGAAGAAAGGCTCGAAAATAGCACGGGCCAATTTGAGAAAGAAGGGACAAAGGTACAAGTAACCGAAGATCTTCCAGACAACAGAGACGAAGAGTACAGAGTTTCTAAAAGAAAAAAGAGAGACAGCGTATTTGCCTCACGTGTCAAGAAACTCTACGGTTATCAATGCGCATTCTGCGGAGCGGAAAGATACAGTCCAGATGGCAATCCGGAGGTCGAGGCGGCACACATCAAACCAGTAAGCGAAGGAGGGCCCGACCATCCAAGGAACGGGCTAGCGCTCTGTAGACTCCACCACTGGGCCTACGACAACGGCTGGCTGGAAATTAACTCTGACCTAGAAATAGAAGTTAAGGGGCCAAAGGAAAGACCAGAGTATGAGGAATTCAAAAATCTACATAATGAAGAAATTAACTCGCCAGGAAATGAAGAACTGAAACCTGCCTCAAAATATATTAGGTAGAGTCCTGTGAACCGCAGGTTAATGATTTTTTACTGAATCCATCAACCATCTGATGCTTAGGTAGAAAAGGAAGTCGGCTTGATTGTTTGTGTAGGCCTCAGAAACCTGAAAACCATTTTCGTCAAATGTAATCTTTCCTTTATTGTGTTCAAAGTTTTTCTTTCCTTTTCTCCTTCTATCGATAACAAATTCAGTAAATATTATTCTTTTTTGGTCCCTTATTTCGTAATTACTCGAAACAATCGCGCATATCTTGTTGAAGGTTCCCGTCACGTCCTTTAACCTCCCAATTCTACGGATAGGAAAGAAAGATGAATAATCTGTTTCCACCAACAAATTCATTTTCTCATTAGCTACACTATCTCTCTTGATTACATAACTTAATTTAGAATCTCTCAGGCTGAATGAAATTTTATTTTTCTCCCGAGTAATTTCATCAAACTCATATCCGGATTGCGCAATTTCCTTTCTGATATTTTCGATAGCTTTTCCATCATCATCTATCATATTTAACTTTCTCGAGTACTTCAATTTAATTTCTGGATCTTCGTAATAGAAGTACAAGAATTTTGAATACATTTTCAGAGTCTGAAGAATCCTATAGAGCATCCTAGAGTCATCTACGTATCCTTTCACCCTATAAAGAGAAACCAATGTATTCAGCATTACGAAGAATGATGAATGATATTATATTTTAATTCTTATCCAACCACCTAAAAATCTGTCAGGTCTCTAAATCCTATCTCTGGGTCTTCAGCAGGATTCTCAAAATTAGAGTAATCAATTACCTTGTCTATCATTTCTTTTCTCACTTTAATCTCATCTCTTATTGTATCCATCCTACTCATTTTTACAACCGAGCCTGTACTATAAACAGCGATTTTGATGTCTTTCCCTGTTTTACTTCTGAATTCTACCCCGATACCAGATCTCTCATCTGCATCCAAAAATTTCTTGTCTTCATCGATCTCAGTACCATACTGGCTGGTGTAATCAACCTTTCCAGGTGTTTTCACTCCGTTATACCAGACGTTTGAAAACTCGCCATTTTTCTTGGCCTGTAGAATCTTTTCGGGTGAAAAGTGTACTATTTTTAGTTCTTTGGAGCTCTCGAACAGAATCTTGGAAATAGTCTTTCTACCAAATTCGGTAGCAGAGTCTTTAGATGAGAAAGTGATTATCCTCATATCTGGGTATATAGTGAAAGTTACCTCATCATACATTTCTCCGGGCTCCTCCTCTAGTTTTATATCGTAGTCTTCTGTTCTCTCAAAGTCCTTGTTTACAAATTCTCTCCTCACGGAGAGTTTACCTTGGATTGATCCATCAAGAGACTTTGAGAAATGAAATTCTCCTACTGTGTACTTCTTTATATCCTCTAAATCCAGTTTTTTGAGGCTGGGAGGATTCTTTAGTTTTTCTGCTATCTCATCCTTTTCCTTATCATGGTTATATTTAGTCACATAAACCATGGTTTAACATGTCACATAATGGTGACTAATTCTTAAAGGACTGAGTTTTAGAGGCAACAATAAGTCCTAGAACAACTAATCACTTTAGAGCTTTCTCTATGTAGTCTTCTTTAGGCCTGTAGGCCTCTAACTCGCCCGAAAGATCAGACCTCAGATTTTGAAGCCACTCCGGCAGATCATGGTCTCTCTCATAACTCAGAAGTGCCTCCGCAAAATCATCACGCAACATACTCCTGATACTAGAAGAAGCCTCAAAACCCACGTACGCAGACACATACCCCTCCAAAAAACCCTCGAACTCACTCGGCGTAGAGTCTAAATCCCAGAAATCCTCAAAAACAGAAACTAGGCCTTCAAGGCTATACTCATAAGGTTGAGATCTTCCTTGCTCTCCCTTCTCAGTTACTCCATGTTCTTCAAGGCTGTTTAGATAGTCCCCCACGGTTCCTGGCGAGAGGCCCAGAATTTCTGATATTTCGTTGTTGGTGTTTGCTTGTCCGTCGGCTATCAGCCTGAAAACTGTGTATATTCTGTTGCTATCGAGGCCATATCGCGGGTTTTTGTCGCTCATATCCTTTTATGAGGTGATTCTTTCTAAAAGAATAGTTATTCGTAGTCATACGAAACACTGTTAAACGTTGGCCAAGTAAGTTAATTTCGTACGAGGACGAAACACATGGGACGTACTGTCAAACTACGGGAAACGACTCTCGAGAAGCTAAAACAGCATAAGAGCCCAGGACAGAGCTGGGACGGAGTCGTACGAGAAGTCTACTTAAAATCCAAATACGCAGAACAAGAGGCCAAAGCCTGATGCAAGAAGACCAAAAGATCGAAGACCTCGAAGACGAGGAATTCCACGAACTCGTACAAGAAGTAATGGAACAAAGAGCCTGAGGTGAAACAAGACTTGGGCGATATAATCCGAGAAGAATACGAGTCAATGCCGGAGCCGGCGGATGGCGAACCATCCATGGAGAGGCTAGAAAAGAGGCAGAAATATCTCAAAGAAGAGATAGAAGAGATAAAGATGCTGATACAAGAAGCCATTGACAAAAGAGGAGGCCTTCAACCAAAAAGTAAGCTGACTGTCGTAGAAGAACCAGAAGATGGAAATCCCAAGCTAACAGATGTGGGCGAGGCTCTGGCGAAAAAAGTCGCCAAGGAAAAAGAGATTACCAGGGATGAGGTTCAAGAGTTCTTTGCGAAGAGAGGCTATCCGCGATCTAAGGGCACAGTTCTCAACAAGATGAGGCAGATATCGGGGATACAAGAGCAGATCAAGTTTCAGAAGGACGGCGGGAGAGGTACAGGAGGCAATCAGCCCTCGAAGCTAATCAACCAGAGTGCATTCTAACTTTTTTCTCTTTCTATCTTGTGAATTCTAACCTCGGTTTCAACTGGGAGGGGTATTGATGTCAACGCGCACCCCCTGTCTCAGTTCGAGGAGGGAAGGGTATTCAGGTCTGGGGGTATTGAATACCCCCTAACCCTAATACCATACATATAACACTGTTATATCTTTTAATATACCCTTTAGTGGGGCGTTAAGGCCTTTACGGTTTTGAATTAACGCAGAAACCTGAATACCCTTGCCGGCCAGTCTCAAATCTCGGGGGTGCGCGTTGACATCAATACCCTCTCCAAACATGCCTTCTCTTTAAAAATAAGGCCTTACCTCGGTTTCAATTGGAGTCCATGGATTGGAAAAGTCTTGAGCCTAGGACAATTGATTATGAGTTGGACGTCTCGTTTGGTTTCCAGAGATCCTGCCTGGTACTATTATCCTGGCTCCATACTCATTTCGCTGCTAATTTTGTCGGGTCTAGGGCCTTTCTCAGGCCTTAGGTATTCGGGTAATCTGTTTTTCGGTTTGCAGTTCCTGGCTTTAGGTGTTACTGTCCTTTTCGTTTTCACCTATACGATGTGGAGGGAGTTAAGACATTCGGCAGTACTGACCTTGCTGAGTGCGTCGACTATAGTAGCCACTTTAGCAGTTTACTCTCTCGTATCTAAAGGACCTATAGTTCTTTCCAACTTGGTGGTCTTGGTGGCGTACTTAGGGACGGGTTTAAGGCCTCATCAGGATTTTTCTATCGTAAAATTGAAGTCAAAGCCGTCCAGAGGGGATATTTTACGTCTGAAATATGGGATATTCTCGGAAGCTGCTGTGGCAGCTGCGATGCTTATCGTTATCATTAATTTTATCCCAGAGGGTGCTAGAGGATCTGCAACCGTAATATATCTTGCTTATATGTATGAACTGCTTTTTGTGAACAAGTTCTCGGAGGTTTATTTAGATAATATTGCTGAAACTGAATGATCGTTGTGAAATTAGGTACATGTTAAACAGTTTACATCTGTTTTTTCTACATGGAGTGGATCTCTGCTTTAGCGACTCTGATAAAATCAATATTAGGCTTAATGATATCTTTCCTTCCGGAGTTAATTACGATATTTGTGTCTGCGTTTGTTGCTCTTTTTGTCCGTGAGTACATGAAGAGGCCGAAAATAGTGTTTGATTCCATAAGATGTCGGAATAGAGGTGAGATACAGAAATTCTCTTTTAGAGTTGAGAATGCGGATGGTTTCTGGTTTTTAGAAAGGGATGCGGCTGAAGATTGTAAGGCTGCTCTGAAATTTCCTAAGAAATCTGGTGATGGAGGTCTTGTGTTTAAGAAGCTCACTACAAGGCTTCTCTGGAGGGATGATGGTTTTGGATCTGATTACGTGGAGAAGAGAAACATTTATTCTGGTGAGGAGGCAGATGCTTTCGGTATCCAAAAGTATGATGGAGGGTATTATCATATGCATACTGAGGAAAGGATCCACGAATCTGGTCCTGAGTCATTAGAAGAAAGGTCTGAACTTTCTGAGAAACATGATAAGTTTTTGATAGTGGTTAAAACTAGAAATGGTTTCGAAATGAAGAAAGAATTCAAGTTGGACGATCTAGAAGATATTAGCGAAGAATGGACTATGGAATCTTACCCTTAGAACCTGCTTAATTGTAAGACTTGAGTATATTTTTATTATGATACTCCAGATACTCCTTAGACACTGAATCGTCTTCTGAAATTGAAAGAATCTTGGAATTTCTTTTCTTATCGTATTTGTGTTTGATTTTCTTTGTTTCTGGGTCTATTTTTATCATGCCGTAGTCCATGTCTGCGTGGCAGTTAGGGCATAGTATGAGGATGTTGGATTTGATGTCAGGGCCTTCATGTTTGCCGCCTAACGGTTTGATGTGATGGCCTTCTGAATATCCCTGTTCTTCTGACTTCTCTCTTCTTTCCCCACAGATCTGACAGGTGTGATCGTACTCTTGCTTCAATTGTTGTACAAGTTGGGTGTCTCTAATAATCCTCTCTGTAGTAGTTTCAACTTTTTTGGTCTCTCAATATCTACAGCGTTAGAAGAGGGTTTTAGGCCTTCCACCTCTTGATCTCTTCTTACTAAATTGAATTTGTATACCATCCGACCGTTTTGCTCAACGTATTTGTAGTCCTCTACATCTACAAGACCTTCGTATTTCCATTCTGAGGGTTCTTCCTGTCTGAAAAAGAAAATAGGGATTGGTTGATTTTTAGCCTTCATCATTCTCTTGTTGGAGACTGTTTCTTTCTGGTCGCCTTCGCGGCCTTCACCGATATACTCTATTTTTTATCCATCAATGGAGTCAGTGTATGGGCTTTCTTCTTTAGAAGTCAGTATGATGCATTTCTCTCCTTCCTTCGTATTAAAGAGGTTTATTCCTGTAATTTGATACCCAAAATTTGTGTTGAAAATTTCTTCCAGATCCTCTTTGGAGTACGTCTCCTCCGTTTCTAAGGCGAATTTCATGAATTTACTCTGGGTACTCTTTGACTTTCATTTTGTAAGGAATTGGTCCTTCTTCTTCGCAGGAAGAGCAGACAATTTTTTCTTCTCCTTCCTCACCTTGTTGTACCGTGATTTTGTCTTCACCGCAGTTTTCACAGCTATCTTTCCGTTTAAGGTCATTTGGAGGATTCTCCATTACTTTGACGGCTGGAAGGTTATCATTGTTAATTTCGTCGAATTCGCTTGTGCCCTTAAACTGAGATCTCACTTGGCTGACTATTTCGTTTTTTAGTTCTTTCGTGAGTTCTTCTCTGTTGGAGATTTTGACCACTGCATAGGTTTCTACAGCCCATCTTTCTTTGGCGAATTCGATTAGATCTTTTCTTCTTTCTCTTATGTTATCTACATCCCATGAGTCAATCTCATCAGGACTAGGTAGATTTCTTATCTGTTTCATATCGTTGTCCTCATATACCTCCTCATGTTTCTCTGGATATGGTTTGTCCTGTAGTTTTGTGTTGTCAGATGGATGTAGAAGAACTAGATTCCCTAGTGAGTCCTTATTCTGTTCGTGGGCTTCCTTTTTTTCTTCGTCAATTACATCTTTATTATCTGGCCAGATGTGTTCTAGGTGTCTTTGAGTTGTCTCCTCGAACTGTGGCATGTTATCCTGAGGTCTATTTCTGAGATAGTACTCATACTCCCAGAAGAAGTGCCTCAGGCTGTTTTTGCCAATTCCGCTCCAGTTTTCCTGTGATAGCCTGCCCTTGAGAACGTCTTTGCGTTTGAGATTTTTTATAAATATGTTATCATTCCCATAATTTCCTATACCATTCTCTAGAGCTCTGCAGATGTGCTCTACAGCGCTTTCTCGGTCTTCAAATAACCTCGTTGAAGCCTTCCCGGTTTTTATGTCTTCAAAATCTCTTTCTTGGGTTGAGAACAGTTCTTTGAGATCCTCTTCTTTGTCCATCCACTTTAGTCTGTGAGATAGTCGTCCTAGTTTGTCTCTTCTTGAGCTACTGCGAACATCGCATACACTGTAAATTCTGAACGCCATTTTCTCCAAAAGTTCTGCTATCTGTAAGAAGTCTGTCTCCGTGAGGTCGTTTTCATAATCATATGCTAGATATGCTGAGGTTAGGATTGTTGCTACGTTGTCTCTATCTGAACATCTGTGTATCCCTTTTATTTTTCTCCTGATCTCTTTACCTTGATTTTCTCCGAAGACTTCCGGACCCATTTTAGATGGGTAAACAACTCTCTGGTACGCTTTCACACTTCGTTCTAGGTCTGTTACGTAGGCGTCTATCCATTCCTTAAGGTCTGAGTCATTTCGTTCCAGAGATGCGTGTTTCTTCAAGGATTTAACTCTTCTATGTACGTCGTTGATTTCATATTTATTTTCATCGTATCTCACTTCTCCAGTCCACATTTTCCAGTGGTCAGTGATGAAGCTGTCAATCGTTTCTTCATTTCCATATGTGGTTATTGTGTCTGCTATTTTTCCAAATACTGTGAATATTTTTTCTGATAGGTCTGGTTCTTCTAGTCGTGCCGCTACATAGATTAGATAGCTCTTGATTTTGTCTGCGAGGGTAAGGTCTTTTCCCCGGTCATTGATACTCTGGAAGATTCTTCCTGCTTCGTTAGAAGAGGCAATTTCGTATTCTGTACATGTTAATCTTTCTGAGATAACCTGTTTTATTGTGATTAATTGGTCTATAAGTGAATCGGCTTCTTCTTGGTCCAAGAGTTCGAGACATTCGAGAGCTCCCTCTGCATCCAAATTTTTCTCTTCGGGATAATATTCAGACTCTGTTCTGTCTTCGCTTTCAGATGTTGCCCTGGTGTAAATATCATCTACTTTCTCGCTTTTTTCTTCGCTAAGCACAATCTCTTGGAGAATTTCTTCTATTATATAACTTCTAAACATTTTTTTGGCTTTTACCAGGCGTTTCTGGGAGGGCAGTAATTCCTTATCGTTATCTACGTAAAATTCTGCTTTTTTCGGAGTCTCTTGATCATATACGAGTTTTTTAAAGAAATTACTATCTTCAGGGTTTTTGAGTTCTATTTTTGATTTACCATATTGTTCTACGTAGACATCATGTATCTCTTCTATCGTTTCTTGGGTAATCTCTTCATCTGTCTCCTCTAAGCGAGGGAGTAGCACTTCAGATATTTCTCTAAGTACTTCAAGGAATATTGCAGATGTGATTATTCTTTGTTGGCCGTCTACTACGTGATATTTATCCCACGTTTTACCAGCTTTTGTAGGAAGATCTGCTTCTCCTTGCAAGTCTATAACAAATGTACCAAAGTAGTGGGTTGGTTTCTTTTCGAAGTCTTGATTGCTTAACATTTGTCTGCGGATGTAATCAATATCTTCTTTGAAATCTAGCATTTGTTCCTCTTCCCAGGAATATCTTCGCTGGTATTTTGGGATAACTAGTTTGCTACCTTCCCAGATGTTTTGGAACTCCTTAAACTCGTCGGATTCAGTCATAGAGGAAGAATCTGATTCTTTGATTAAAAGGGTTTTGACTTAACGCGCAATTTTTACTTGTAAAGGAATACTCTCCGCAGATTTTTACCCAGTTCTATGGACCTTGATTACGGAATGGGTGATGACTGGGAGGCCGTCATCACGGCACTCCTCGCAGTAGTGTTCTCAGCGGGAGGAGCAGCACAGGCAGGTATCGCAACGATCAGCCTGGAAGGCCTCTTCAGCCTATCATCCACGGCGACCACATTTCTCACAATACCAATCAGCTTCGGATTCATCCTGGCAGTTCTATCTTTAGCCGGGATCTACGCAATGAAAGGAATGAACATGGGCGAACTCAGCCACCACAACACCATAGCAGTACTGATCATCGCATTATTCCTAGTACTGCTAGGCCTCAGCCCAACACTCAGAAACCAGGTAGCGGCAAATCACGGGCTCGGATACTTCATCTTCTTCCTCGAACTAGTCGGCTTCGCGGTCATCGCAAAGGACATCGAGGCAGAAGGCCTAGCCTTCAACCCACTAGGTGATATCCGATGAGGAGGACAGCGATAGCATTGGCAGCGGCCCTTCTTATAGTGGGCGGAGCTTCTGCTGTCTCTCAGGATTACGACCTGAAGACGTACAGCAGCTTCGATACCTATGAGGAACTTCAGACGCTTCATGACAGCGCAGTATCTGTCAACACTACGGTCGTGAACGATAGCGGAGGCTTCATCTCCCTGAGCTCAGGACCTGGTGCACACCTCGCACTCAACAGATCCCTTTACGTCGGGATCGAAGAGATCGATGCGGTCAGATACAGGCTTGAGGCACCAGCGCCTACGATGAGTGATACGACGGCGATGGTCGCGAAAAGAGTCAACGATTCAGCGACCGGCGAGACCAAAGCCAACCTGTCTCTGACACTCAGAGATGGAGTCAACACCATCCTGGAGAGCCAGATGAAGGACAGGAACGGTTACAACGCCAGCCCTGAAGCATTCACGGTAGTAGGTGCAGAGTTCCAGATAGATCAAGGAATCACTGCGGCAGAGATGCCGAAGATACAGGAGGTAGAGTTCCTGAAGAAGATCCCCGGCAAGCTGTACAAGAAGGAGAACCTGACAGTAGAGAAC
Organism: Candidatus Nanohaloarchaea archaeon; assembly: GCA_042217665.1. Taxonomy (GTDB): domain Archaea; phylum Nanohalarchaeota; class Nanosalinia; order Nanosalinales; family Nanosalinaceae; genus JBDGSH01. Next base: position 2,147 of record JBDGSH010000068.1, on the reverse strand, counting down.
AACAGGGTTCTCGAACCATTCACAGCGGCCAGCCTCTACCAGATGAAAGTAGACGTCGGATCAGTCAACCATACCTTGAAGGCGACAGTCAACGTCTACAACAGCACGGAGAAGACAGCGAACAAGACCTTCGAGATCACAGCGACAGGAACCCACAGGCATGATCTCCAGGGCTTGATGACGGAGAACGCATCGACGGTAGGCCTTGAACTCAAGTCTGTCAACGGAACCAGCAACATCACCAGTATCTCGGTCAGGGGCCTGCCTGAGGATGCTGATCCTTCGGGAGCTGCTCCAGGCGGACCCGGAGGCCTGTTCGTAGGCATCACTGGAGCGTTCTCCGCTGGTGCTTCGGCGGTCGGTAACGCGTTCATGACGATCCCGAACTTCGTCGGAAGCATGTTCTACAACTTCGGCCAGTTCCTCGGAGGCCTGGTACCATGGTAGACCGCGGCAAAGTTGCTGTGGTCTCCATCTCCCTTCTTTTCCTAATCGGAGGGGCATCTGCATTGACGTTTACAGTTGAGCAGCATGTCACTGAGTTCTATGCTGATGCTTACGGCCTTAGCGAGGATACGACGTTCGCTGATGCGTTGGACTGTAACCTGGTGACGAGTTACGCTGTTCCTAACTGTCAGCCCCCTATCACGATTTCGATAGGTGGAGCGACTGTGGAGGAGGTGAAGTGGAGTATAGCGAACCTCGCAGCGATCGCGACCGATAACTCGGAACAGGTCACCGGCATGACAGAGAAGCGTTTGAACTCCTCCTTCGGGGCAGCGATGGCTGGAGCTAAGGCAGAAGCGATAAGAGATCTGAACGATGGCGTCTCTGAGCCTGTAGCTGTGCAGAACGCTTCGGATCTTGTCAGAGGATGGTACAGCCAGATCCAGAGGAACGCGATTAACTTCAGGAACCGGCATGCCTTGAAGATCGAGACAGCTGTCTCAGAGGTCAACAAGACCAGCGGAGTAAGCCTGGGAGAGGTCTTCAAGATGCAGCAGGTCACTAATATCAACACGGAGACCGGGTCAGCCAGTTTCGGCTGGAAAGGCATCCAGGACTTCCGGATGCGAACGTTCAACAAGACACTGTTCAACGGAGAAGTGATGAAGGTGTACAAGCCCCAGGTCGGCATACACCGCCACGTCGTCAACTGCAACACGAACAACGCCTGGGACGTCACCTACCATAATATCACGGATCTGAAGCAGATCCAGTTGAAGGGAGGAAGCTGCTCAGGTAAGGAGACCAAGACCACAGACTTCCAGCTAAAGGTGGAGGACCCGACAGGCTCCAGGATCACACTCATGGACGCTGACAACTACGTGAGCGCCTTGGTATCCATCGACACTATGAAGGACAGAGCCATCAGCAACACCCGCAACGTCGTCGAAGGCATCTTCCAGAAGTACGAACCCGGAGAACTCACGTTGAAGGAAGGCCTCGGACCATGGGAAGCGATGAGACACGCGTCGACAAGCTACGGCGACACAGGCCTTTACAGCTACGCCGTGCTCAACGCAGAGTTCCTCGGGTACGCCACCAACGAGTCCTACGCATTCAAAGACTTCCAGTGGAGCCCTGAAGGCGTAAACGAAACCTTCACAGATACTGGTCAGCTGTTCGTGCCTGAAGGGAAATTCAACAACACGATAGAAGCAGGGAAGACCTACAATGTGACGGAGAGGCCTTATCCTTGGTTCACGCATACTGTCAACGGAGAGATTCAGCAAGAGACGTTGAACGGCACCTTCACCGTTGATACCTTGGTGAATAAGAACACTGGTGAGACGGTGAATGAGACCTCCGTGCAGCCGGACGAGATCTACACCAGCAACACTACCGACTTGGCGAACCAGATTGATCAGCTGGAGAAGGATCTGGAGCAGGTTCAGTCTTCTGGTTCCGGAGGTGCAGCTGGCGGCGGTTTCAGCCTTGGAGGTTTCCTCTCCTCGCCTACAGGCCTCGGAGCCTCAGTAGTTCTCATCCTGCTACTGCTTGTAGGTTTCTTGGCGGCTTACGCTGCTGGAGGTGCTACGACATGAGAAGGCGGCCTTACTATGCCGTCTTCCTTTCTCTTTCTTTACTCCTCATGGTTTCGGGAGCAGCGGCAGCAACTAACCAGACAGCTACGGATACGACCT